>CAZJXN010000039.1:10151-37069 GCA_964549655.1 uncultured Saprospiraceae bacterium | reverse complement strand
TGCTCAAAATAAATCGGCAGCGAATAGGATACTTGCATAACCACGAGTTTTATTATTCATACACGATTTTATTACAAAAAGTTTCCGCTTACTACATTCGATGCGCTCCAAATCCCGGCAGCACCCCATCTTTTTCCGACAAAATTACTTCCTCCAATTCAACCTCCCAATCAATCCCCAGCGTCGCATCATCATATCGAATGCCACCTTCGTGCGCTTTTGAATAGAAATTATCACATTTGTAAAAGAACTCTGCCGTCTCGCTCAACACCACATACCCATGCGCAAAGCCGCGTGGCACAAAGAGTTGCCGCTTGTTTTCCGCGCTCAATCTCACGGCGTACCACTTTCCATAAGTCGGCGAATTTTCTCGAATATCCACTGCAACATCCAGCACTTCGCCTTCCGTCACCCGCACCAATTTCGCTTGCGCAAACGGCTCAATTTGATAATGCAAGCCCCGCAACACGCCAACCGTAGAGCGCGCCTGATTATCCTGCACAAAATGCGCGTCAATGCCAGCTTCTCGAAAGGTGGTTTCATTATACGCTTCAAAAAAATAGCCGCGCTCGTCTTTCCACACTTTCGGCTCGAATACTTTCAGGTCGGGAATGCCGGTATCTAAAAACATTGTGTTCATGTGTTCTTGTGTTCTTGTGTTCTTGTGTTCTTGTGTTCATGTGTTCTTGTGTTCTTGTGTTCATGTGTTCTTGTGTTCGCGTCGCTTACCACTCATCGATAACCAAATCCTACTTTTGTCTAAAAAAAACCTCTATCGGAACGCCCGTAAAATTAAACTTTTCGCGCAATTGATTCTCCAAATAGTTCTTATAACTTTCTTTGACGTGCTTCGGGTGATTGCAAAAAAACGCAAATGTTGGGTAGAAAATAGGTAATTGCGTGACGTATTTTATTTTAATCAATTTGCCACGGTGCGCCGGTGGTTGGTAGCGTTCGATGGCCTCAAGCATTACATCGTTGAGTTCCGAAGTTTTAATTTTACGCGTGCGATTTTCATTTACTTCCATGGCGGTTTCGATAACCCGGAAAATACGCTGCTTTTCCAAAACGGAGATAAATAGAATTGGTACATCGTTAAACGGTGCAATTTTTTCTTTAATTTCTTTTTCTAAATCTCGTGCCGTATTCGTCTCTTTCCCTTCCATCAAGTCCCACTTATTCACCAATATCACAATTCCTTTATGCCGTTTTTGCGCCAAGCGAAAAATATTCATATCCTGTGCTTCCATGCCGGTCAGCGCTTCGATCATAATTAGACACACATCGCACTCGTCAATCGCTTTGACAGCGCGCATGACCGAATAAAATTCTAAGTCTTCGGATACTTTTGCTTTTTTGCGAATACCCGCCGTGTCCACGATGACAAATTCTTTTCCAAACTTATTATACGTGGTGTGAATCGTGTCGCGCGTCGTGCCGGCAATGTCGGTTACAATATTTCTTTCCTCGCCTAAAAGTGCATTCAACAAGGAAGATTTTCCCACATTCGGCTGCCCGACGATGGCGAACTTTGGCAACGCAGTATCTAATGGCGGTTCTTCAATAATCTTTTCGGCGACGGCATCCAACAACTCACCGGTACCGCTGCCCGACGCTGCGGACACAAAAAATGTATTTTCAAAACCCATGCCCCAAAACTCTGCACCTTCCAGCGTGCGCTGCGAATTATCTGCTTTATTAACTACTAAAAAAACCTCTTTTTTCGAGCGGCGCAACATATCTGCCACTTGGTCGTCGAGGTCGGTCGCGCCCGTTACCACATCCACCATAAATAAAATAACGGCGGCTTCATCCATCGCAATTTTTACCTGCGTACGAATGGCGGCTTCAAAAATATCGTCCGAGTCTTTCACAAATCCGCCGGTATCCACGATTACGAAATTTTTACCATTCCAAAACGATGGGCCATAATGCCGGTCACGCGTCACGCCGGGCGTATCGTCTATAATTGCTTGACGCTCACCGACTAATCTATTAAAAAGTGTGGATTTGCCTACGTTTGGGCGACCCACAATTGCTACTATATTACTCATTTTTATTTAAAATTTGGAGGTTTTGGGGTTCGGAGGTTCATAAGACAATTCCTGTAAATCTCCAATCCTACCTATCTTGTTCAAAAAAGGCTGCAAAAATATACTAAATTTTGGGAATTATCAAAGAAATAGAGCGAGATATTCAATAAAGGAACTTGAAAAATGTTTTTGGCGTTTTCTTATTGTATTTTTGTACAAACTATAGAGAATATGAATGAAGTGGCTCAAAAATTAGTGCTTACTGTTCCGTCTGCCCAAATGGCGGGTTTGTTGGAAGTACTTCGACAGTTTGATTTTATTAAAGTAGAATCATTGGAAGATATTATCCAACGCTATTTAAGAAGTGCTCCAAAGCAGCCCTCGGTATTAGATGAGGAGATTGACGATATTTTGATGGAAGTTCGTTATAATAAATTATCAGATATTACCGAATGAGGATTATTTTTGATAATAACATCTGGATTAGTTATGCAATTGGAAATCATTTAAATGACATTCCTGCTATTTTATTACGTCCAGATATTGAATTGTTTGCTTGTGCAGAACTATTTGAAGAATTGGAGCGCGTTCGTCAATATCCAAAATTACAAAAACTATTGAAACCACAGCGTATCGCTGACACGCTTGAGTTGATAAATGCGAAGGCTATTATCCTAACTATTATTCAACAAGCTGATTTTTCTGACCCCAAAGATAATTACCTCCTTGACTTGTGTCAAACAGCAGAAGCAGGTTATCTAATTACTGGAGACAAGCTTTTATTGGCTTTAGAAATCTATGGCAGCACAAATATTATTACTTATAGAAAGTTTTGCGAAATATTAGGATTGAATAAATTTTGAGTTATTTATATTTCCCATTAACAATACGCAACAAAAACCAACAATCGTCAACGCCAACTGAGCAACTTCAAACCTCAAACAAAAAACAGAAACATTACTCATACCCAAACCTTTTCAACATCGTCTCGTCATCGCGCCAATTTTCGCGCACTTTCACGGTGAGTTCTAAAAATACTTTTCGCTCCAAGAATATCTCAATGTCCTTGCGGGCTTCCGAGCCAAGGCGTTTGATTGCATCGCCATTTTTACCGATGAGAATGGCTTGGTGTGCTTTGCGACCCACGTAAATGATGGCGTAAATGCGCGCGAGCGGCTCGCCTTGGTTAGTCGTTGTTTCTTTGAAAGAATCAATGGCAACTTCGGCTGCATAAGGAACTTCTTGTTCGTACAATAACAGAATTTTCTCTCGAATAATTTCACTTACAAAAAAGCGCTCGGAGCGGTCGGTCAGTTGGTCTTTTGGAAAATATTCAGGTCCTTCGGGCAGGGTTTGGAGAATAAGTTTCAACAATCCTTCGGTACCTTCCTTGAGCAAAGCCGAGATGGGCAGCGTCTCTTTAAATGGAATAAGCGCGTTCCACTGAGCAATTAATTCGATGAGTTTTTTTGGCGTAGTTGTGTCTATTTTATTGATAATCAAGAATAAAGGAACTTCTACTTGTTTCAATCTGCCCATAATCGGGTCATCTGCTTCATAAGTTTCGGTAGGGTCGGTTACAAATAGCATGACATCGGCATCTTCAAAAGTGGTATTCACAAAGCTGTTCATCATTTCGTGCATCTTGTAGGAGGGGTTGCGAATCACGCCCGGCGTATCCGAAAAAACCATTTGGAAATCCTCGCCACTCAGGATGCCGAAAATGCGGTGCCGCGTGGTCTGCGGTTTATTGGTGATGATAGACATCTTCTCGCCGACCAAAGCGTTCATGAGTGTTGACTTGCCTACGTTCGGGCGACCAATGATATTTACGAATCCGGATTTGTGTGCCACTTTTTTTAACAAAGATAGGAGACTTTTTTATTTCCACTGACGGCAGCGCTCGCTACTTAATAGAACACAGATTTACACGGGTGCGACGGATGGTGGACGGATTTTTTTGCTACTAAGCACATACCGCTGACTTTTGCTCGACATACAGGCTCACTAAAAAAAATCCATTTTCTGTCAAGTAATAAGTAATAAGGGTAAGTGTAAAGAGAAAAAATCCGTCCACCATCCGTCGCACCCGCGCCGATAGCCATCGGTATCCGTGTTCTATTGAGTAGCAAGAGAAAATTTAATACTCTCGAAGTCGTTTCACCCCACTATTCATAATTGTTTCCACCATTTGCAGCACGATTTTGGGCAAGAGTGGTCGCCAGTTCACGTGCGCAAAGGCATCTCCAAAATTGACATAAAAATGGAGGCGCGAAGTTTTCATCTCGTCCGTGACGTGTTCCAGCGTATTCAACATACAAATCCAGCCGCCTTCCTCGCTCACCTCTTCGTACCATTCGGCATAATAGTCATCTTCATCGCCATGAAAATTAAAGACGTTTTCGCAGATTAAAATATATTTATAAATGCCTTGTTTAATTAGTACATCTATTACATCTCTTTTTAAATACATGATGTCGTTGTGAATCACATCGTTCCACTCACCGATAAATTCTAAAATAGCATAACCTTCATCATAATCTACAAATAACAATTTTGTATAAAGTGTATCTGATCCAAAATCATCCCATTGCGGGTGAACGTAATAATTATAAACTTTATGGGTGAAATTAAACTCGTCGTACTCCCGCTCGTAAAACGGCGACTGCTCGTCCTCTTCCGCGATGTAATAATCTCGCCAACGGTGATACGGTTCTATTGTGTGCATGAGATTGTGTTATGATATTTTAGTGTTATGATGTTTTAGTAGATAGCGACAATAACACTAAAACACAAAAACACCGTAACACAATTTTCCGGTAGAAACGCAAGATAGGGTAGAGTTGTTTTCGTTTAAAGTGTGATTATAAGCCAAATCGTAGCCGCCACTGTTATCAGAAAAATAAGCATTCCATAGCCTAACAAGTGCGTTAGGGTATTTTTAACTGCTGCTTTCCATGTGCTCACCTCGAAGAAACCACGAAAGACATAAGTGCCGTACGCAATACTCAAAAGTATGACGGCTGAAAATAAAGGCATAATAGTAGGCAAAGCGAGGCTCAACAATAAAATAGGGATGCCGATGAGTGCCAATTGCCCTTGGATATAAGCATTTAGCACCAAATGTTCTGCATAATTCCAGCCTTTACGTCTGAAAAGCCAATAGGATGCGAGCGAAGCGAAAGGCACCAAGAACAGCGGAATGATATTCATATATTTTTTCATTTCTTGCTGCATTTCCTGCTGTTTTTGTAGTACGCGATCGCTTTGCGAAACGCCCATAAGTGATTGAATTTCTGTCTGTTGTCGGTCGTACAAACCCAGTGTCAAGTTGAGCGCTACTGAAAACGTGACCAACAAAATTAGATAGCGAAGTGGATGATAATAACGCACGGTTTTGCCACTGATGTAATCCTTCACTACCGTGCTGGGTGCCACAAATAGCATTTTAATGGTGTGCAAAAAACCTTTTTCCACATCCAGAACGATGGCAAACACGTCGTGGTTAATTTTTTTCAAGGTCAGCCGCTCCGTAATCATTTTCCGCCCACAATCACTGCAATATTTGCCTTGTAATATGGTGCCACAATTCTTACATTCCATAAAAAACGTTTAAAGTTTAAGGTTTGGAGGTTTGACGTTCGCTCCCTACTTTGTCCCAAAGTTTGCGTACCAAATACCGAGTACCAAATACTAAATACCAAACACAAAAGTGAAAAAAATTGCTATTACAGGACCAGAATCTACCGGAAAAACGACGCTTGCCGAACAACTCGCCGCGCACTACCACACGGTTTTTGTGCCGGAGTACGCCCGCTTTTATCTCGAACAACTCGACCGCCCGTACACAGCCGACGATGTAGTAGAAATGGCCAAAGGGCAGCTAAAATGGGAAGCTGAATATGCAACTCAAGCAAATAAACTCCTTTTTTGCGATACTGAATTAATTGTGCCGAAAATTTGGTTGAAATTTAAATACAATCTCGAAAATGAATGGATAGAAATAGCATTGAAAGCGCAAACCTATGACTTATACTTGTTATGCAATATTGATTTGCCTTGGCAATACGACCCTTTGCGGGAACATCCCAACTTGCACGACCGAGAGCGGTTATACGAATTATACCAACAGGAATTGCAGTCGCTTGGCGCAAATTTTGTGGAAATAAAAGGAGATGAAACGATGCGATTTTTGCAAGCTAAGCAGGTGATTGGCGAGCGGTGAGCGGTGAAATATAATGTGGGAAATAAAGAGATAAAGTCGTTATTGAGCTTCGGGAGCTAATTTTACGACCAATCCATCCAAATCCTCAGTAAGGCGCACCTGACAACCCAAGCGCGAGTTCGATTGCACAAAAAAAGTCTGGTCGAGCATTTCCTCTTCCGCTTCATTTCGGTTGAGTATATCGTGGTCGCTCAGCACGTACACGTGGCAAGTGGAGCAGAGTGCCATACCGCCGCAAGTGCCCAGCACGGGAAGTTCGTAGGCTTTGCACAGCTCCATCAGGTTCATATTCATATCGGTGGGGCCGTCTAAAACGTGCGCTTCATCTTCGCGGTCGAGTACGGTAATTTCAATCATGGAAAATATAGTGATTAGTGATTAGTTATTTGTGATTGGCACACATTCCCATTCACAAATAACCAATCACCGTTTTTTAAAGCGGACGAATCCAGATATTCCGAAAACTAATCGGTTCGCTGGGGTCGCCGTGGTCTTGCAATTTGATAGGACTTGCACCGTGTTTATAATAATCTGGCATAGAATCGTAGCGCGTGATGCCCTTGACTTCCACATTGTTTTGCACCAAAATACCATTAAAAAAAGCCGTCACGCGGGCGGGCGATTTCAAAGAACTGTCTTCATTGAAGCGCGGCGCCGTCCACACGATGTCGTAGGTTTGCCACTCGCCGGGCTTTTTATTGGCATTGGCTAAAGGAATAGACTGTTTGTAAATACTGCCGGCTTGACCGTTGGAGTAGGTCTTGTTATTATAATTATCTAATATTTGAATTTCGTAGCCTTCGTCGCCTCTGCCAGTAGAAGCTAAGAAAAGACCACTATTGCCACGACCTTGATCTTTGCCCGTGATATTGGCTGGAATGCGCCATTCGAGGTGCAGTTGATAATCGGTGAAGGAACGCTTGGTCTCAATATTTCCAGTGCCTTTTTTGACAGTAAAAACGCCCTCTTTTACAGTCCAACCAGCGGCTTTACTGGTGTCTTTCACCGAGCGCCACTGATTCAGATTTTTGCCATCAAATAAAATGATAGCATCCGAAGGTGCATCGGAAAAGGTCTTACCGGCGGTGATGACTTTTGGTACGGGTTCCCATACTTCCGTTGATTTTGGGTCTACTTTTTGTGCCACACACCACAGGGCGTTGCAGCAAAAGACTGCTAAGAGCGCGTATCTGAAATCACGATTCATGTTTTTAGGTTTTAAATTATTAGGTTTTTAAAATATAAATTTGAGAAAATTACACGCAAAGTCGCAAATTTCTTTCTATTACACTCGTTAGAAAATAATTTTTTGAAGATTTTAATTGCCCTGCGCCTTAGCGCTGGGTTACAAAATGTGTATTTATTGGCTTTAGCCAAATAATCTTGTTTGGCTAAAGCCCAAAACTGATATATTTCTTGTCCCCGCGCTAAAGCATGGGGCAACTTTTTATTTCAGAACAACGCTATCGGTAGGCACAATTATTTAGACAAATTCCAATTCTTCGATTTTCACCCGTTCCATTTCCTCTTTCACAAAGTCGTCCAAATTTTTATACCAATCCAAATGTGGTTCGCGCACATGGCAGCCACCTTCGTGTGGCACACAAGAAGTGTATTCATGCTGATGACTACACGCTGGGCAGCGCGCCATCGTATCAAACGTATTCCACACGAAGCGGCATTTACTACACATCCAGTGTGAGCCACCATCGGGCTCCCAGCCACATTTCGGGCATTCTATTTTGATATTTTCCATATTTTAGAAGTAGGCAGTGTGCAGTGAGCAATAAACAGTCCCGTAATTGCGCAATGTGACTGCCTACTGCCCACTGCCTACTCCGTTACGACGTACAATTTCACTTCATCTCCCAATCGAATCGTGCCGCCCCTGACCACTTTTGCCGTGATGCCGCCGTGCCCACGCAGTGCATTATACGCGCCAGCACCCAGCTCGGTTTCCATGCGAGTACAAGGGTGACAACTGCCGGTCATGTGCAAAATGACTTCCCCGATCTGAAATTGCCGGTCGTTAAAAGCTAATAAATTTACACCCGACACCACAATATTTCGGCGTACAATATCCGGGTCAATCGTCTCTATATTTAAATAATTGGCAACTGCGCTCAAGTGCTCTGCCTGCATGAGTGTGACTTGCCGATTGCCACCAGCTTTGCTGTAATGATCGCCTTGCAAGCCCTTTTCTTCCGTCACTGGTACTTCCGTTAGTGCTTGCAAGGGGGCTTTTCGTTCGGGTCGAATGCCAATCCATTCCACTTTGCCGATCTGCGGCAGGGTGTCAATAACTGTTTTTAAATCTTTTATTTTTGGAAAAGCCATAGTGACAAAGCTAAGTGATTTTATGTTGAAAATAAAATTTTGAACGGGATTAGCGTATAAAACGGAATGCAATCAAAAAGGTGCGTTATCAGTAGCTCTTTTGTAAAATAAGAATTTGCATCTTTCGAGAAGCTGACCGCCGAATCAATTTCCAGCGTTGGGTTGCTGCAATTTTTGTAGAAAGTAAGCCGAGTTGTACCTACTTTTTGAGATGAAAATAATTTTTTTTTGCGCCTTAAAGAAAAAAGCAATCAGCCGACCTTTGCGACCTTAAATCCTGACTGTTAAGACTTTCTAAAAATTGCTGGAACGTGTACGGATTACTGGGTGACAAATTAAAAATTAGTTAATAAAACCATCTAACTTCTCAAAGTCGTAATACGTTAAAGCATCATCTTATTTTTTCATTTCATCAAACCTTACCATGATGATTCCAAGAAACTACTACTTTTATCGTTCATGGGGCAGTTTATTAAAAACTGCACTTTTTACTTTCGCAATTACCCTTCTGTACGCTATTTCGTTGAATGCACAAACTTGTACGGCTGACGCTGGAACATTGAGTTCAATTGAGATTTGTTTTCAGCGCAACCAAGTGCAGCTTACGGCTATCCCTCAAGGTGACACTACCGTCCCAAGTGGCTATCGTATTTTGTATGTGCTGACTCGTGGGGGCGAATTAGTCATCCAAGCGGTTTCAGAAGAGCCGACTTTTACTATTGACCAGACGGACAATGGTTTGTACACCCTTCACACCTTGGTATATGATACTGCAACACTTGATTTAGATAGTATTCAAATCGGTACGACTACCGGTTTTGATGTTATTGACCTGTTGATTCAGGGCGGTGGCACTATTTGCGGTTCACTGGATTCAGTGGGCGCAAAAGTACGTTTTGGTGCTTGTGAAACAGACACCACAGGCGTGGATAGTGCTTGCTTGGCACGTACCGGCACGCTGACGGCTGGTGCAGGTCCATTCTGCATTGACAGTACGGGCAATTCGGTTACACTGAGTGCAACAGTCGCAACGGCTGCAACCGTGCCAGCCGGATTTACTACTTTGTACATTTTGACTTCTGGCGATAGCCTGACGATTGAGCAAGAAAGCACGTCTCCAAGTTTCTCCGTAGACACGGCTGGAGCATACCGAATTAGTGCAGTCGTTTTTGATACCGCTGATTTTGATTTATTGGACAGCATTATCGTCTTTGGACAAAGTTCTGCACTTGCCCTACTGCCATTATCCGTTCAAGGTGGTGGCGATCTTTGTGTGGCATTTGATACAACTGGTGCTTTGTTCAACGTGACTGCTTGCTCGGATACCACAGGTGTGGTAGACAGCACTTGCTTAGCACGTACTGGCACGCTGACGGCTGGTGCAGGTCCATTCTGCATTGACAGCACAGGCAATTCGGTTACGCTGAGTGCAACAGTCGCAACGGCTGCAACCGTGCCAGCCGGATTTACTACTTTGTACATTTTGACTTCTGGCGATAGCCTGACGATTGAGCAAGAAAGCACGTCTCCAAGTTTCTCCGTAGACACGGCTGGAGCATACCGAATTAGTGCAGTCGTTTTTGATACCGCTGATTTTGATTTATTGGACAGCATTATCGTCTTTGGACAAAGTTCTGCACTTGCCCTACTGCCCCTATCCGTTCAAGGTGGTGGTGATCTTTGTGTGGCATTTGATACCGTGGGTGTTTCTTTTAATGTCACTGCTTGTTCAGATACGACGGGTGTAGTAGACAGCACTTGTTTGGCTCGTCCGGGCACACTGACTTCCACAGGTGGCACGTTCTGTATTGACAGCACTGGCAATTCGGTTACGATTTCTGCAACGGTGGGAACACCTGCGACCGTTCCAGCCGGATTTGCTACGCTTTATATTTTAACTTCTGGTGATAGCTTGACGATTGAACAAGAAAGCACTTCTCCAAGCTTCTCAGTGGATAGCATTGGAAATTATCGCATTAGCACGGTGGTATTCGACACCGCAGATTTTGACTTGTTGGACAGCATCATTGTCTTTGGTCAAAGCTCTGCGCTTGCCTTGCTGCCACTTTCCATTCAAGGTGGTGGCGAATTGTGTGTCGCATTTGATACCGTGGGTGTTTCGTTTAACGTAACTTCTTGCTCGGATACTACAGGTGTAGATAGCCTTTGTTTAGCTCGCCCGGGTAGCTTGCGCGTGACGAATGAAGATTTTTGCTTAGATGATAGCACGGCTACGCTGACGGCACAAGTGGTAACTGCGCCCACAGTACCAACAGGCTTTTCAGTAGCATACGTATTAACTGCTGGTGACAGCTTGGTGATTCAAGCGGTGAGTGATTCTTTGAGCTTTACGATTGACACCGTTGGACGCTTCACCATTCACATTCTGGTATACGATTCAACCACTTTAAATTTAGATAGCATCATACTGGGTCAAACGACTGGTGGCACTATAGCTGGTTTATTTATAGCTGGTGGTGGTGAAATATGTGGTGCATTAGATGTACCAGGTGCTGCATTTGATGTTACTTCTTGCGCTGATACTTGTAATGTAAGTGCAGGCTCGCTACGGGTAGCGAATGAAGGCTATTGCTTGCGTGACAGCAGTGCTACGTTGACGGCAGCAGTCGCAACACCTGCAACTGTTTCACCGGGCTTCTCTTTAATTTATGTATTGACTTCCGGTGAAGACTTGGTGATTGAGCAAGCGAGCGCAACGCCAACGTTCACAGTAGATACAATCGGACGCTTCCGCATTCATGCTTTGGTGTATGATTCGCTTACGCTCGATCTTGGTAGCATTAACTTTGGGGTAACAACTGGCTTTGAAATAAATAACCTCTTCCTGCAAGGTGGTGGCACTACTTGCGGCGCATTGGATGTACCGGGTGCTATTTTCAATGTAGCAGTTTGTGATACGACAGGTGTAGACAGCACTTGTTTGGCACGTACAGGTACACTTGCTGCTGGTGTGGGTTCATTCTGCATTGACAGCACCGGTAATTCGGTTACACTTTCTGCAACAGTTGCAACAGCTGCCACGGTTCCAGCCGGATTTACTACCTTGTACATTTTAACTTCCGGCGACAGCCTGATTATAGAACAAGAAAGCACGACTCCAAGCTTCTCGGTTGATACCATTGGAACTTATAGCATTAGCGCGGTGGTATTCGACACCGCAGATTTTGATTTGTTGGACAGCATTATCGTCTTTGGTCAAAGTTCTGCACTTGCCCTACTGCCATTGTCCGTTCAAGGTGGTGGCGATCTTTGTGTGGCATTTGATACAACTGGTGCTTTGTTTAATGTGACTTCTTGCTCGGATACTACAGGTGTGGACAGCACTTGTTTGGCACGTACAGGTACACTTGCTGCTGGTGTGGGTTCATTCTGCATTGACAGCACCGGTAATTCGGTTACACTTTCTGCAACAGTTGCAACAGCTGCCACGGTTCCAGCCGGATTTACTACCTTGTACATTTTAACTTCCGGTGATAGCTTGATTATTGAACAAGAAAGCACGACTCCAAGCTTCTCAGTGGATAGCATTGGAAATTATCGCATTAGCACGGTGGTATTCGACACCGCAGATTTTGATTTGTTGGACAGCATTATCGTATTTGGTCAAAGTTCTGCACTTGCCCTACTGCCATTGTCCGTTCAAGGTGGTGGCGATCTTTGTGTGGCATTTGATACAATTGGTGCTTTGTTTAATGTGACTGCTTGCTCGGATACGACCGATACTGGCGGCGGTGGAGACAGTACTTGTTTGGCTCGTGCTGGTACTACGGGCATTGCCAATAACTTCTTCTGCTTGCAAAATGGTACTGCCACGTTGAGAGGCGCACCACTTAGAGCAGCTACGATTCCGGCAGGTTTTGTACGAATTTTTGTACTGACTTCCGGTGATACTCAAATTATTCAGCAGGAAAGTTTGACGCCAACGTTCACCGTAAATGCAACTGGCGTGTATAGAATACAGCAGTTTGTGTACGATTCGACGGACTTTGACTTCTTGGATAGCATCGTCGTGTTCGGTCAAAGCTCTGTATTTGACTTACTGCCATTATCCGTTCAAGGTGGTGGCGATATTTGTGCCTCTTTTGATACCATTGGTGCCGTATTTAATGTAATTGCTTGCAATGATAGCACGGGTGTAGATAGCACTTGTTTGGCACGTACCGGCACGCTGACGGCTGGCAGTGGCACGGTCTGCATTGACAGCACAGGTAATTCGGTTACGCTGAATGCAACGGTGGCGACGGCTGCAACGGTTCCGGCAGGATTTACAACACTTTATATCTTGACTTCCGGCGACAGCCTGATTATAGAACAAGAGAGTACAACCCCGAGCTTCTCGGTGGATAGTGCTGGAACTTATCGGATTAGCGCGGTCATATTTGACACCGCAGATTTTGACTTATTAGACAGCATCGTGGTCTTCGGACAAAGTTCTGCACTTGATTTATTACCATTATCCATTCAAGGAGGTGGCGAATTGTGTGTCGCATTTGATACCGTAGGTGCTTTGTTTAATGTGACTTCTTGCTCGGACACGACAAGTACAGATAGCTGCGCAGCACGTGCTGGTACGGTAAGCGTTGTCAATAACAATTTCTGTTTTGCCAATGGTGCGGCTACAATAACCGCAGCGGTACAAACGCCTCCTACGATTCCAGCAGGTTTTGCATTGCTTTACATCTTGACTTCTGGTGATAGGTTGATTATAGAACAAGAAAGTACGTCACCGACATTTACCGTAAGCGCAACTGGTGTGTATAGAATTCACCCATTTGTGTACGATACGGCTGACTTTGCTTTCTTGGATAGTATCGTTGTGTTTGGTCAAACTTCCGCACTCACTTTATTACCATTATCTGTACAAGGTGGTGGCGATATCTGTGCGGCATTAGACCCAGTCGGTGCTGTATTCAACGTGACTGCTTGTCCTGCCGTTGACTGTAGTCCTACGCTTTCTGCAGGTGAGTTTAATCGCGCAGTGAAAGGAATCTGCTTAAATGCCAATTTCCAAGCGACCTTGACGCCGACAGTTGTAAGTGCACCGGTGGTAACGCCCGGTTTTCAAATCGTATACTTACTTACTTCCGGTTCTAACCAAGTCATTGAGGAAATTAGCGATACAGCTTCCTTTACAGTGGACGTTACTGGACGCTTTACCGTGCTTACATTGGTATACAGTTCCGCTACCTTAGACTTAGGTAATATCGACTTGGGAGAAACGACAGCCGGTGAATTGAATGCACTCCTGATCCAAGGAGACGGCACGATCTGCGGCGCTTTGAATACTTTTGGCGGACGATTTGAAGTGAGAGATTGTGGTTGCGGAGCAATTGCACCCGTACTCGCTTATACAGGACCCAATAGCAGCTCGGTATGTACAAATAGCAGCGGCATTGGTTTTGCAGCAGCTACCATAGTGAGAAGAGCGATCGTACCAAGAGGATTTGAATTGATATATGTACTTACGATCGGCAATAATCGCGTGATTCAGGCAGTGAATGACATTCCGGTATTTGGTATACGCAATACGGGTATCTTCCGCATTCATTCACTGGTATATGACCCGGCAACACTTGATTTGGATGATATTACATTCGGAGTCACAACAGCAGCTCAACTCAACGCACTGCTTCGGCAAGGTGGCGGCGATATCTGCGCAGGCTTTGATGTAACTGGACTCCGTTTCAACGTGAGAGATTGTGATGGTCTTGGCGGTGTAGATGGACTTACCTTGTATCCGAACCCATCAAATGAGTACGTAAACCTATTACTACCAGAATTGGATAATAAAGAAGAGATTACAATTCAAGTGGTAGATTTTGGTGGCAATACCCTCAAGCAATGGAAGATAGAAAATGGCACAGAAATCGCAAATCTTGATCTTACGAGTATCTTACCTGGCACCTATTATGTGCGCGTAATGTACGGTTCCGAAATTGTGGAACAGAAACCGATCGTGAAGATCAGATAATACAGTAATTTTTGTATAGGACGCTGCGGCTACGCTCTTAGAAGTGTAGCCGCATTTTTTTTTGTAAAAAATTACTAAATGTTAAAAATATACCTCATTTTTGTGTGCGGACTTCCTTAGCAATATTTCCCCTCTTTATTCGCTAACTGTCTGATGCGAACTTTCCCTGAACGTTCCTAATATTTCTATGTAAATTTGTGAGCGAAAGTGTGACTAAGAGACTGATTGACCAAATGATCAGGATTAAAGTAATGAATAATAAAAAATAATGGAAGGATGGAAGGAATGGAGCGTTAAGAAAAACTTTGCGTCTTTACATGAAAATCTGCGGTGGGGCGGCAAAAAGGGAAAGAAAAATTTAGAAAAAAGTAGTAACTCATTGAATATCTATATATTATAAGATAGTCATTTTCCTAAAATCAAAAAAGTAATCCATGCAAATCAGTATTTACAACGCTTCGCGTGTTTGGACACACCTATGCCAAGCACTCACTTTTGCTACACTGATTCTACTAACAAATGTTAACCTACAAGCTCAAACGACAAGTACCTGTAGAGCCTACGCGGGCGACCTATTTGCTGCACAACTTTGTACCCAACCGGGGCAAACCATTTTAAAAGCCGTACCGAAAGGAAATGCAACGATTCCACCGAATTATAAAGTAGCATACGTACTCACCAAAGGCAATCAACTTGTAGTACAGCAAGTGGCAAGCCAATCGATATTTACGCTACCGGATTCTGTCAAAGGTTTGTACACCATTCACACCTTGATATACAACGCCGCTACTTTGAAATTGGATAGTATCAGAATAGGCGAAACGACTGGTTTTGATCTGAATGCCTTACTCCTGCAGGGCGGCGGCAGCATCTGCGCAGCTTTGGATGTGTTTGGCGTGAAATTTAGCATTGGTACCTGTGAAGATGCTTGTCTGGCGGCTGCTGGCAAACTCCTATTTTCTTCCAGTTCTTGTTTCAAGGATGGCAAAGCAGCCATTACTGCCAAAGTACAAGTAGCACCCATCGTACCACCGGGTTACACGCGCCTGTATGTGCTTACCTCGGGCGAAAATCTGGTCATCGAAGCTGTGAGTACCACCCCTGCTTTTGCAGCAGATACATTGGGTCGCTTTACGATTCATACCTTGGTGTACGATTCTACTACTTTGAAATTGGACAGTATTGAATTTGGCGAAACGACTGGTGCGGAGTTGAATGCCCTACTGGTGCAAGGTGGTGGCAATATTTGTGCGGCGCTGGATGTGTTAGGCGCTCCCTTTACAGTGACTGCCTGTCCGCCGGTTTGTACTGCGAAAGCCGGTACTTTAAAGGTAGAAAGTAGCCCTTGTATCACCAATGGCAAAGCGACCCTTAAAGCAACGGTTTGGCAAAGTCCATCAGTACCGCAGAGTTATCAGGTACGCTACTTGCTTACGGCTGGTAGTAGCTTGATAATTCAGCAAATCAATACAACGCCCTCTTTTGTTGTAAATAGTGCCGGTTTATATACCATTCATACCTTGGTTTACAATCCGAATACCCTGAATTTGAGTACGATACAATTAGGTACTACTACTGCCAAGAGTGTAAATGAATTATTGGTGCAAGGCGGTGGCAGCATTTGCGCAGCCTTGGATATGGCAGGCGCAGTATTCCAAGCGAAAGACTGCCCTTGCTTTGCAAAAGCAGGTGAACTGAGAATCGAAGGCTATCCATATCCATGTTTGGAAAATGGCAGGCAGACGCTTCGGGCAAAAATTTGGGTAAACCTCACCGTTCCGCAGGGCTTCCAAGCGCGTTATGTGCTTACTTCGGGCGATAGTTTGGTGATCGAACAAATAGGCACCGCGCCGTCATTTATTGTGGATAGTATTGGGCGATTCACGATTCATACCTTGGTTTATGACCCGAATACTTTAAATTTAAATACGATACAGTTAGGGATTACGACTGGTTTGCAAGTGAATAAATTATTCCTTTCGGGTGGCGGTACGCTCTGTGGCGCATTTGGCTTGCAAGGCGCATCTTTCTTGGTGAAAAATTGTACACCTACTTGCGGAGGACAAGCGGGCAACCTGAAGGAAAGTGGCAATCCTTGCATCAAGGCTGGTCAGGCAATTCTAAAACCCATTGCAACAGAAGCTCCTACCGTACCGAGTGGTTATCTCGTGCGTTACGTACTCACTTCCGGTGAAAATCTACTGGTGGAAGCTTTAGATACCACTTCTACTTTTGCTGTGACAAAGGCTGGCGTTTTCACGATTCATACCTTGGTTTACGACCCCCTCACATTTGATTTGAATACCATTCTAATAGGCGGTACAACGGGCTACAATCTGCACGAGCGGCTTACCCAAGGCGGTGGCAGTCTGTGCGGCGCGTTTGAACTGTATGGTGCTTCTTATTATATCATATATTGTCAAATTATCTGCGATGCAAAAGCCGGTAAGTTAGCGCCCGACAATATGCCGTGTTTACAAGGAGACGCCGCCGTTTTAAAAGCGAAAAGCACTTTGACGCCTACCGTTCCAACCGGTTTTGCAGTACATTATTTACTCACTTCCGGTAATAACTTCGTCCTCCGTGGCATCAGCAAAACGCCTACTTTCACCGTAAATACAAAAGAACGCTTTACCATTCATACGATCGTGTACGATTCTACTACCTTGGATTTGGACACTTTACAAATAGGACAAATAACGACGAGACAGCTCAATACAGGGCTGGTGCAAGGTGGGGGCGAACTTTGTGCCGCTTTGGATATGACGGGTGCTCGATTTGACATAGATGACTGTAATGTAGAATGTTCTGCAAGCACCGGCGATTTATTTGCCTATGCGCTCAGTCCTTGTTTGTACAGCGGCAAATCGAAATTGACGGCTTCGCATCCGAACCTCCCATCTGTACCCCCCGGATATAAAACGGTGTACATACTTACATCCGGTCAGCAGTTATTGGTAGAAGGGTTGAATAGTGAGCCTACTTTTGAGGTGGCTCGCGCCGGGCGTTTTGCTATTCATACGCTGGTTTATAATCCAAATAAACTGGATTTGAGCGAGCTACAAATCGGTCTGACCACAGCCCTCGACGTGTACCGATTGACAATAGCAGGTGGCGGTACGCTTTGCGCAGCAATAGACCCAACTGGTCTTGGATTTCAGGTGCGGTCTTGTACCAATGGAAACTTGAATAACACAACGGCTGCTTATCCCAATCCAACAGCCAATGTCATCAACCTTGAATTCCGCACACCGGAAAGGGTAAATGACATCACGGTTGAAATGGTAGACTTAGCTGGCAATACCGTGAAAACTTGGAAATTTGACGGTGACGCTACTCGTGCTGAACTGGACATTCGGGAGTTCGCTTCCGGACTATATAATGTGCGGATTGTGTATGACAACCAGTCTATACAAAATATACGAGTTGCTAAAACGACTTATTGATTTAGAATATAATTGTTGGTAAATGGTCTGATGACTTCGAGTCATCAGACCATTTGTTTTATAAAACCTCACCTTTCTTTTAAACCCTTCCGCTTCTTTTGGAAAAAAACACTCAGGTGTGAGTATAAGTATTTCGACCTAAATAATCGTCGCAGCCAAATAAATTAGTGATTTGATTATGAGTTCTTTAAGCTGTGGTCAATAGTTAATTATAAATGGTCAATTACTTATGTGTTTTAGTGTTTGGAAGGTTTCTCGACGTAAAACTAAAGGCCTATTTATTGAAAAGCAACGGAAATAAAATATTTAACGATTAAATTTTATATTTTTTTTACCGCAGAGGGCGCAAAGTTTTTCGCAGAGGCGCGGAGGTCGCAGCGTTTGTGATAAATCACATTCATCACAAAAATAAATAAATTCCTCCAGAGGCGGACAAGCACAGTTCAGACCGTTTTTCGCATTATAGCTACGAAAAAAAATATCCCAACCTTTCACGTTCTAAGCGAAAAAATATCATAGTATCTACATATCCCAATCTACTCCCTTAAAAAAACCAACTCCCCGCGCCGGGACAATTTTATCATCACAGACGGCTCGCCCATCGCTTTTTCATTCTGCCGATATTTGACTACAAAGTCCGCTTGTTCGATCACATCGGAGCTGATAGCGCCAAAATTAACCGGAAAAGTACCGTCGTGCAGACTCGCAAACGTGCCTAAAAGAGGTTTGCCCGATTCTGCAATAATACTCCTGCAAAATTCATCTTGCACTACGCGAATGCCAATGGTACCATCAGCAGCCAGCGCATTGGCGGGCAAATTGCGCGCTTTGTCAAACAATACCGTAATCGGTCGGGTATGATATACCAGTAAAGTTTCTAATTTGGGATGCAAATGCACCACATAATCGCGGAGCATTTGAATGGAATCCACTAAGAGTTCAAAACTTCGGGCGGTGCCTTGCTGCTTGATATTGCCTATTTTTTCAACGGCTTGCGAGTTCGTAGCATCACAACCGATGCACCATACCGTATCGGTCGGATAAAGCAAAACGCCTCCCTGGTGCAGTGTCATTAAAGCCCCCTTAATATCGTATTCCTGCACCATACGAAGCTTTTCATTTGTGTAGGTCGTCATAAATCCTGAATTTGCACTCAACAACATTTTACAATTACAATGTACACTTGTGTAGTCCCTCGGGTTGTGTGTGTTGTGTTGGTTCGGCGTTTTTTTGCACGAGTGTCTGCCAAGTTACCAAGTTGCTAAATGTGTAGGTAATTTGCAGCAGCTTGGAAAACAAAGTCTATTTTGGCAATATTTACAATGCAATACGCCGTATATAGACGGAACACAGTTGATTGTTGGATGTTGAATAGCAGAAGTTAAATACTGGATAAGGAATATTGGAAATTGCCTACCTGACAGATATGTAGTGAGCTTAGCAAGTTAAAATGGAATATTAAGTATAAAGTGTTTTATATTTTTCTGATTTTTAATAGGTTATAAACAGGCATTTACATCCATATCCAATAGTAACAATCAACATCGAATAACCAACTCTCATTTGACACCCACTGGAACGACTTACACAATCAGAATAGTATATTCGTTTCTTTTTTTGTGACCGTTACACCAGTTGAATTATAAAATAAACAGCGTTGAAACAAGGTTGTTAAATTGATGTGCTAATTTGCTTATTTGCTAATCCCGCTTTACGGGACAAGTTGTGCCGATAACGCGGTGACAAAACTAGCGATGTCAATTATTTAAAATGTACTATTGAAACCAGGGGAAGATTGGAAAAAAGAGCGGTCGTTTTAACAGGCATTTTTCATTCTACATTTTTTAATTTATAAAGAAGACAACCCGCATCCCTTCATGCGCTGTCTTAAGCAAAAGAATACGACGTATTATGCAGAGAAAGAACGCACTCCGGCTCGCCGGTATCCTTTTGGGAATTACGCTGAGTATTTCCGTATCCGCCCGACACATTATTGGTGGCGTGATCACATACACTTGCGATGAAGGAGGCAGGTATAATTTTGTATTGAAAATGTACCGCGATTGCTATTGTCCACCGCCTTGCGCGGAATTTGACCCATTGGCTTATATCGCCGTATATCGTTGTAATGGAGGCGATTGTAATCAACTTACGCAGAACGGTTTTATTGCCCGCCAAGATGTACGCTTGGGCACGGTGCGGCAAGTGGATGCGCCTACTTATCCATGCTTGATTCCACCGGATATTTGTGTAGAAGAAGCCGAGTACAAGTTTAGCCTCACCTTACCGGTTTCTGACCAAAGTTATCACATTTCGTACCAACGTTGTTGTCGAAATATCACCATTAATAATATTATAGACCCAGAGAGTGTGGGTGCTACGTACACCATCGAAATTACGCCAGAAGCCCAACGCGTATGCAATGATAGTCCGGTGTTTGACGATTTTCCGCCCACGGTTATTTGTGCAGGTGCCCCGCTGGTGTATGACCATTCTGCTACCGACCCGGATGGCGACCAATTGGTGTACGAATTTTGTAATCCGATAGAAGGCGGCGGTAGAAATACCACTCCAGCTTTTGTAGAAACTTGCATCGGTTCGCAGCCCAATCCAGCTTGTCCGCCGCCGTATGATTTAGTGCGATTCGCAGCACCGAATTACTCCAGCATTGCGCCGCTGGGCTATCGGATAGGTACAGCCGAACCAATTCTAAAAATTGACCCAAATACCGGCATCATTACTGGTACACCCCAAATAAAAGGACAATATGTGGTGGGCATTTGTGTGTCTGAGTATCGAAATGGGGTGCTTTTGAGTCGAGTTTTTCGAGATTTTCAATTCAATGTAGCGAGTTGTGATGCGCAAGTGGTAGCGCAAGTGAAAGCGGACGAAGAAATAGACGGCAAGCAGTTTTTAATCAACGCTTGTGGCATTACAGATGTGTATTTAGAAAATGAGAGTTTTCAACGGCAATTCATCAAAAATTTTGAATGGCGTTTCAATATTAAGGGTACGGTACAAACTTCTAAAGAATGGAGTCCGACGATCACCTTTCCCGGCATTGGGCAGTACGAAGGTCAATTATTTTTGAATCCTGGCACCGAATGTGGCGATACCGCCAAAGTTTTTGTCAACCTCTTTCCAGCTATCAATGCTGATTTTGAATTTGAATACGATACGTGTGTGGCAGGACCCGTGCAGTTTACCGACCTTTCCGTTTCCGGCAGTGGCAATATTACGTCTTGGAAATGGAGCTTCGGCGATATGCAAGAATCCAGTGCCCAAAATCCCGCTCATTTGTACAAATTGCCCGGCGATATTCCCGCTACGCTTTTGGTCACTGATATTAATAAATGTAAAGATGCGATTACTAAAAAAATTGCCTATTTTCCAGTACCGGCTTTGATTTTAATAGCACCCAGTGCGTTTGAAGGCTGCGCCCCGTCAGATATTTTCTTTAACAATTTATCTACCCCGATTAGTGATGCCTATGATATCCAATGGGACTTCGGCGACGGCGGCAGCAGCGATGCCATTAGTCCAGTTTACACTTACGAAAATCCGGGCACTTATACCGTAAAAGTTGATATAACGTCACCCATTGGTTGTCAGACAGATACGACGTTTAGCCAGTTGATTCGCATTCTACCTGCACCAGAGGCGGGATTTACTTTTCTACCGGAGGACCCCAGTAATATCAATCCAACCGTGCGCTTCACCGACCAATCACAGCGCGCTGATAGCTGGTTTTGGAGCTTCGGCAATGGCGCTACGGCGATTTTACAAAATCCAACCTACACCTTCCGAGATACTGGAATGTACAGAGTCAGTCAAATCGTGACGCACCCCAGTGGCTGCCGCGATACGCTCGTACAAACGATAGACGTGCGCCCGGAAGTCCGCTATTTTCTTCCAAATGCCTTTACACCCAACGGCGACGGCTTGAATGAATCGTACAAAGGCGTAGGTTTGCTAGTAGGCGCGACCAATTTTAGTATGACGCTGTGGAATCGTTGGGGCGAAATGATATTTGAAACCAATGACCCAGAGGAAGGCTGGAATGGAAAAAAATTCAACAGCGGCGCGGATTCTCCCAATGGCGTGTACGTCGTGGTCGTCACTTTCAAGGGACCGCGCGGCGAGCCGTTTGAGTTTAAGACATATGCCACACTGGTGCGGTAAATCACCAAACAAGTTTGGTGAATCACAAGTGATATTTTTTACCAGACAAGTTTGGTGATTACACAAAAAAACGTACCTTTGCCCCGCTAAAAAATAAGACGTTAGATGTTAGACAACTCATTCGGTCGCTTAGTCACATCCTAACCTCTCTTCCTTGACTTTTCAAATATTACAAAGCGATGGACGCGATTAAATACATACACGAACAACTCAGCCCCGCCCGCGAATTTCCAAAATTCCGTGCCGGTGATAACATAATCGTCAAATACAAAATTGTAGAAGGCGACAAAGAGCGCGAGCAGGCATTTCGGGGCGATGTGATACAAATCAGTGGCGAGGGCGCTACCAAAACCTTCACCGTTCGCAAAGTATCGAATGGCGTAGGTGTAGAGCGTATCTTCCCATTTGCAACGCCCACGATTGTAACCATCGAAGTGACCAAGCGCGGCAAAGTGCACCAATCCAGAATTTTCTACTTACGCAAGTTGGTGGGTAAAAAAGCCCGTATCAAAGAGCGGAAGTATTCCAAAGTATAATTCGAGCCCATATTTTTTTGCTCAATCCGGACAATGGGTAGCCACCCCTGTTGCCCGGATTTTTTTATAATACAGCCGTTCGTATTAAAAAAATATTCTTGTGTCGAACAACATCCCTTTTTTAAAACCTTATCTTTATCATTGCACCTGATTGGACATTAGCTATTAGACTTTAGACTTTAGACGAATACTTTAAGTAAGCTCGTGTAGTCTATCATCTAAGGTCTAAGGTCTAAGGTCTAAAGTCTTAAACATGGAAAAGCTCGACGATATTTTTCTTCGCATCCGTGCGGGCGACCGAGCGGCATTGCAGCACCTGTTTCACCAACAATACCCGATGGTGTGTGGCGTGATGCATCGCTTCATTACCGACCGCAGTACCGTGGAAGACTTGGCGCAGGAAGTATTCGTCCGCTTTTGGGAAAAACGCGAGCAAATTCAAATCAATTCTTCCCTCCAAGCCTACTTGCGCCGCATGGCTATCAATGAAGCACTCGGCTACCTGCGCCGCAGCAAACATTTGAATGACGAAGAAATCACGTCCCAATTCTCCTCCTTGGATGGCGACGGCACGGTAGAAGAGAAATATTTGCAAACAGAATTAGAACAAAATATCCGCAGTGCTATTGACGAGCTACCGCCCAAGTGCCGCACGGTATTCCAACTCAGCCGCTTCGAAGAAATGACGTATCAGGAAATCGCGGACCATTTAGAAATCTCTGTAAAAACCGTAGAAAATCAGATGGGCAAGGCATTGCGTGTGCTGCGAGAGCGGTTGAAGGGATATTTGCACTTATTGTTTTGATTGTTAAACGGTTACATTGGTGTATGGTTGCACGGATTGCTTTTCTAACAATATAACAATTTATTAATATAACAATTTAAATATTTTTTAAAATAGTTGCACGGAATAGGGGTGTCCAAGTCAATTTTGCATCCTTCAATTTGAAACGGGAACAAGTAAATGGAAGAAACGCTATACACGGATCTGATAGCCAGCTATTTATCTGGTAATATCGAAGCGGCGGAGCGCGAGCAACTTTGGGCTTGGGTAGAAGCGGACGCTGCGAATCGTACTTTTTTTGACGAAATGGTGCAATTATGGGGGATGTCTGCCGATACTAAACGAGAAAATTTTGCGACAGATACGCAAGTAGCTTGGTCGAAAGTAGAATCGCGCTTATTTGGAAACGCAATAAACACGCCAATTGTAACCTTACAACCTCAGTCGTCTAAAAAAATCGTGCCGCTGTCTATAAAAAGAGGCTGGTGGGCAGCAGCAGCTGTACTTTTGCTGGCGATGGCGGCGAGCATTTGGATGTATGTGCAACCTTTTGAAAATCAAACAATTGTTTACGAAACGAGCGAAAACGAACGCAGACTATATACTTTACCTGACAGCAGTAAAATCTGGCTGAACGAAAACACCCGACTCTCTTTTGACAAAAATTTTGAACAGCGCATCGTACAATTGGAAGGAGAAGCATTTTTTAACGTGACCGATTTGGATGGCAAGCAATTTATGATTCGGAGCGGTGAAGCTACGACTACCGTTTGGGGTACGACTTTTAATGTAAGAGCCTATCCGACCGAAAAGAACGTGGAAGTAACAGTGGAAACTGGTGAAGTCGCTTTAAGCAAAACAAAAAATGCAAACAAAACGGTCTTGTTGAAAGCTGGTAAATCAGGCGTTTTTGACAAAAAAACGGAGGAAGTAAAACTTGTGGAAGAAGAGATAGAAAATGCGGATGCTTGGAAAACGCAGCAATTAGAATTTGACGAAACACCGATGAGCGAAGTAGTACAAACGATGGAACGCTACTATGGCGTGACAATAAAAGTAGAAAATCCGGCTATTTTGAGCTGTCCATTGAATCTTGCGAAGGATTCTCCAAATTTGCAACAGATGATTAAAACGATAGAATTTTCGCTGCCCGTTCAAATTGAAAAACAAGATAGTATTTACATTATCCGAGGCAAGGGTTGTAATTAAAATATTGGAATAATGGAATATTGGAATAATGGAATATTAAAATAATGGAATAATGGAATAAAACGAATGTAAGCCTGTAACTAAATGGTTGAATAAAACGTCGTAATAAGAAATTCAGATACCAGATACCAGACCGCACAAACGTATAACCTAAACCTTGAAACCTCCAACAAAAAATAGTCAACATCAAGTGAGCAACCTCAAACAATAAACGAGAAACTATTTAAGACGCACTCCATGAAAAACACCATCCTGATTGCTTTGTATACTTTTTTTCTCCTGCTCGCAATGAGCGCACCCGCGCAATCCTTGCAAAAGCGAGTGACCTTGCAATATTCTAATAAAAAATTAGGGATGGTTCTGGATGATATTAGTACCAACTATGATGTAAATTTTAGTTATAGCAGTCATTTCGTTCCTGTTAATCAGAAAGTGAGCGTGAGTGTGAAAGACGAGCCGCTATCAACTGCGCTGGATGATATTGTCAAGCAAACTGGATTGATATACGCGCAAATTGGTAGCCAGATTGTACTCAAAATGGGCAATGATTTCAAACAAGAAGGACTCTCTCAAATCAATACTTTACCTAAAAAGATTAAACAAACCAGCCCGATTTATCCGCTTACCGCGCAAGAACAATACATTGCTACTTTGATGAAAAAGGAGCGTGGGCAGAGTGTTTCCACGATTGAGAAAACGAAAATTGAACACCTTAGCGGGGGCGATAGTGTGTATGAAGCAAATATTGAAGATTATAAATTGCCACCCTTACAAATAGAACCGGAAGTGGAGAGCGACCGACGACTGGCGCAAGTTTCCATTTTGCCTTTTGTGGGTACGAATGCCCTACGGAGTGCGGAGATGACTAATAATTTATCTCTCAACCTTTTTTGGGGTACGAATGGCGGCGTGGATGGTGTGGAAGTAGGCGGTTTTGTAAATACAGTAAGAAACGATGTAAAAGGGGTGCAAGTCGCTGGCTTAGGCAACACCGTCGGTGGTGATATCGTAGGCACGCAGGTTGCAGGTTTATTTAATACAGGTAATGGACACGTGCAAGGCGTGCAGGCGGCAGGTTTATTCAATGTAGCTGGAAAGACAGAAGCCGTGCAAACAGCAGGTTTGTTCAACGTGACGACGGGTGATTTTATAGGTATTCAAATGGCTGGTCTATTTAATGTATCCACCGGAAAAGCAGATGGAATGCAGACTTCTGGGCTATTTAATATTGCCAATGGCAAAACGAAAACGCAACTCTCTGGACTTTTTAATATTGCAAAAGACGTAGAAATCGGACAGGCAAGTGCCTTTTTGAATGTAGGTAAAAAAGTGAGCGGTTTTCAAATCGCCTTGATTAATATCGCTGATTCCACTTCGGGCGTGTCCCTCGGCTTATTGAATATTATAAAAAAAGGTTATAACCGCTTAGAATTTGCAGGGGGTGAAGCACTGTACAGTAATTTAGCTTTAAAGTTTGGTGCTCGTTCTTTTTATAATATCTTTCAATTCGGCGCTCGTTGGGATAACATGACCGTTCAAGTAAACCCAACGAATGGCGGCGAACCAACTACCAAAACCGGCACTTGCATGAGTTGGGCGCTCGGCTACGGCATCGGCACTACTGTTGGCTTCAGCCCACGTACGCTGATGAATATTGAAGTCGTCTCCATGCACGTCAACGAACTCGAACGCTGGACGAATCATCTCAATTTGCTCAATCAACTCCGCCTCACTTTCGACGTACGCACAGGCAGGCGCACGAGTTTATTCGTCGGCCCGGTAGGTAACATCCTGATTTCCAGTTTACAACGAGACAATAACTTTGTTTCCAACATCGCTCCACACGTACAATACGAAGAAACCACTGGCGATACGAATGTAAAAATGTGGGTAGGATTTACGGCGGGTATTCGCTTGTGAAAAAGTAGACGATAGACAGTTTGCAGTCACACTCAAAGCAAAAATCTTCGCAAAATAATGAAGTTATACAAGCGTTGCGCCCTCTGCGTAAAACTTTGCGCCCTCTGCGGTAAAATACGCTATAAGTGCTTAGGCTGTAGAATATCCATATTAAAAAAAATTTAAAAAAATTTAAAACTAAATAGGGGATAACGCAATTCAAAATCATCTATCTATTGTAATTAAACAAAATCACTCGACTGACTTTTATTTCA
>CAZJXN010000039.1:0-10051 GCA_964549655.1 uncultured Saprospiraceae bacterium | reverse complement strand
CAAAATCATCTATCTATTGTAATTAAACAAAATCACTCGACTGACTTTTATTTCAAAACATTCACAACAGTTAAAAAATTTAAGCAACATGAAAAAGTTATTATTTGCCGCGATACTTACCGGAATGGTTACACTAGCATTCGCACAACACGAAACCCTTTTTAACAATGCGCGAGTCGTAGGTGCTTTCGGCGGTCCGATTACAGAATTTGGTATCAGCGACGGTTTGAATACTGCGTATGGCGGCGGCGGTGGTATCGTGATTGGCAATGCGTTTCTCGGCTGCTATGGCATGGGCAGCGTGGATTTAAACGAACTGATTGATGGCAATAATATTGACCAGATTGAATTGGCGCATGGCGGTTTTTGGGTCGGATATACCTATCAGCCCTACAAATTATTACACGTTTTCTCCACCGCTAAAATCGGCTGGGGTGCTGTAAATGTTAAAACCGATAATTTCAACCTCTTTGAAGACCGCAATGACGATGTCTTCGTACTCACACCCGAACTCGGCTTAGAACTCAATATTTTCAAGTGGTTTCGCTTAGCAGGCACTGCCGGTTATCGTTGGGTGAATGGTACAAGTGCTGCCACTATTTATAACGATGAAGATTTTTCTGGCTTTGTAAGCACCGTTAGCTTTCGCTTTGGCTGGTTTGGCAATCGCCGTTTTTAATGTTCTCCATAGGCGGATAAATGTTTAGGTGTTATTGTATTTGTGTGTTTTTGTCGCTATTTACATAAACACAATAACATCTAAATAAATCTTTAAAAAATCTATGTAATAGTTTTGAATAATAATTGCGTTTCTTTTCACCAAAAGAAACCCTGCCAGCACTATGCCTTTACTGTCTGAACCATGATTCGCAGGATTTTAGGATTATCATGATTCGCTATTTACGGTACACGCTCTGCGCCTCTGCGGTTAAAATTGTCTGAACCGTATTTTATATGATTATCATGATTTAAACACACGCTCTGCGAACTCTGCGCCTCTGCGGTTAAAAAGTTGAAGTATGGAGGGAAAACCTTGCGCCCTTTGCGAAAAACTTTGCGTCCTCTGCGGTTAAAAAAAATGCGGTAAGGGCTGCCAAAAGTGACTAAGTAACGAGCGTATTAGCACATCAGCAAATTGTCAAATTAGCAAATTCATTTAATCACCCGACATTTTATTATGAAAACCTTTGTAAAAATCATCCTGACTGTTATCCTTAACAGCGCACTCTACACCTTTGCCCTCGCGCAAAACCCGACCCAAACCATTCGGGGAACGGCACTCGACAAAGACGCACAAACGCCCTTAATCGGCGCGACCCTTGTTATTTTGAACAGCCAACCCATCATTGGCACAACGACTGATACGGATGGCAATTTTAGACTCAATAAAATACCCGTAGGACGCTGCGATATTCAAGTGACGTACATCGGCTATGAACCAGTGACATTAAGCAGTATTATGGTGACATCCGGTAAAGAATTGGTGTTGAACGTACAAATGACTGAATCCGCCACCAAGCTGGATGAAATCATAGTGAACGCCAACGGCAACAAAGCCCAAGTGCTCAACGAAATGGCAACCGTGAGTGCCCGCTCTTTTTCCGTGGAAGAAACCAGCCGCTATGCGTCCAGTATTTTTGACCCTTCGCGCATGGCGCAGAATTTTGCAGGCGTGTCAACCGGCTCGGGCTTTGATTTGAACAATGAAATTATCGTGCGCGGCAACTCCCCGCGTGGCGTACTCTGGCGGTTGGAAGGCATTGAAATTCCCAATCCGAATCACTTTGGTGCGCTCGGCAATTCCGGCGGCGGCATTAGTATGTTGAGCAGCAGCATTTTATCCAATTCTGATTTTTACACGGGCGCTTTTCCGGCGGAGTTTGGCAATGCCTTGTCGGGCGTGTTCGACCTGAATATGCGCAATGGCAATAACGAAAAGCGGGAGTTTTCTGTCATGGCAGGCGCACTCGGCTTGGAAATTTCCGCCGAAGGTCCCTTTCGCAGAGGCGGTCGCGGCTCGTATTTGGTGAATTACCGCTATTCTACGCTGGGTATTTTGGATGCGCTGGGTGTGAAGTTGACGGGCGACCAAGTGACGAAGTATCAAGACGTCTCGTTCAAAATTAATTTGCCAACCGACAAGGCAGGTACGTTCGCACTCTTTGGTTTGGGCGGTAAAAACAGTGCCATTTTGACGCCTAAAGCCGATAGCACGACTTGGGAAGACCGCAACGACCGCGAAGGGTATAGCGCGGAGCAAACCGTTGGTACGATTGGCTTATCGCATCGCATTTTATTGTCCGACAACAGTTACTTGCGCACGGTGGCGACGGCTTCTATCAATCAAAACGAAGATACCGATTATTGGCTCGATCCAAGTGACAATTACAAAAAGAACACCGACGAAGTTACAACAGCTTCCGAGTCCTCTTTCCGCTTGAGTTCCACGTACAATCAGAAGTTCAGCGCGCAGCATTCCATTCGTACCGGCTTCATTTTGAGCCATTTAACATTTGATTTTACCCAAGACGAAGATGACGACGGCGAAGGTTTGCGCCGTTATTTTGACAATGCAGGCAGTACGCAACTCGTGCAGGCTTTCGCCCAATGGAAGTATCGTTTAAACGAGGCTTGGACTTTAAATACTGGAATGCATTACACCCAATTGTTACTAAATAACAATTTTGCAATCGAGCCGCGTGCCGCGATTCAGTGGCAGGCTTCGCCTCGGCAATTGTGGAGCGCGTCCATTGGATTGCATAGTAAACCCGAGCATTTAGCAGTTTATTTATTTGATGGTAAATTTCCGGATGGCACGGTGCATCTGCCTTCTAAAAATTTAGAATTATCAAAAGCATTACATGCTGTGCTGGGTTATGATTATCGCTTGAGCGAAAATATGCGCTTGAAAGCGGAAGTTTATTACCAACATTTATATGATGTGCCGGTAGAAGCCCTGCCTAATAGCACGAATTCTATTATTAACGGTTCGAGTATCTGGGATTTTATTGGCATCGAAGGCGCTACGAATGACGGCACGGGACGCAACGTGGGCTTTGACTTGACCATCGAAAAATTCTTTTCAAACCAATATTACTTCTTGATTACTAGTTCTTTATACGATTCTAAATACACGCCACAAAATGGAAAGGAATATAATACCCGCTTCAACGGCAATTATCAACTCAATACGCTGGCTGGCAAGGAATGGAAAGTAGGGAACAAGCGGAAAAATATTTTAGGTGTAAATGGAAAATTCGCACTTTCCGGTGGGAATCGTTACACACCTGTTGATTTGGACGCTTCTATTGCAAAAGGCGAGGCGGTTTATGATGAATCTCGTCCATTCGCATTACGTGCTGGCAGTTATTATCGCTTTGATGTAGGCTTTAGTTACAAAATAAATAGTGCCAACGTCACGCACTCGATATTAATAGATTGCCAGAATGTAACGAACCGACAAAATGTCTTCGCCCAATATTACAATGAAGACAAGCAAAAAATAGAAAAATATTATCAAACGGGTTTATTGCCTACGTTTAATTATCGTTTAGAATTTTAGATGCCAGATGCCAGATTGGGAAATGCCAGATTCTAAGTAGTAGAAACGACATTTGGAATATCCTGAATAACATCTGTGACCTCCTGAATTGAATTCAGGTCTTTCCCAAGTGAAATGTAGGATGCTCTAACTTGCGTTCAGGACTGCTCAACTTGAATATCTAATTATCTGGCATCTGGCATCTAAAAATCTGGCATCTTTTTAAACCAAAAGCACTTTATATCATGAAAACAATCAAAAAAATTTCAATCGCACTCTTGAGCGCAGTGACGCTATTTTTCGTACCCGGCTGTTTTATTGACGGCAACGGCGACGGTCCATTCGGCTGTATAGATGCAGACGGCTCTATTGTAAGTCAAGAACTTGACCTATCAAATTTTGATGGCATCGAATTACGGATGGAGGGTAAAGTATTTATCCGACAAGGAAACCGGCAGGAAGTAATCGTGGAAGCACCCCGCGACCTAATCGAAGAACTCGAATTGGATGTAGACAATGGAATCTGGGAAATCGAAACCGACGATTGTGTGCGCTACAACGACAATGATTTTCGGGTGTACATCACGCTGCCTGACATTACGTTTCTGCGCGTTGCTGGCTCCGGCGACATTGTAAGTGAAAACGTCTTAATCGTGGATGACCTTGAGTTGAATGTCAGCGGTTCCGGCAACATTGACATCGCTACGGAAGCAGACGACATCATCGCCAAAATTTCCGGCAGTGGCGATATGTTTTTAGAAGGTATTGCAGATTTGTTAGATTTCATAACGAGCGGTTCTGGCGATTATAGCGCATTCAACTTGGATGCCCGTGCTGCCAAAATCCAAATCAGCGGGAGCGGCAATGCCGAAGTCCGCGTCTCCGACCGCTTGGACGTGCGCATCAGCGGCTCTGGCGACGTGCGCTACAAAGGCAATCCGATTGTGAATACGCAGATTTCTGGCTCTGGTCGGGTGGTGAACGCGAATTAGGGAGGATGGGAAGATAGGAAGATGGGAGGATAGGATTACCAAACTTGGAAGATAGGAGGATTGAGAGTGGGAGAATAGAAAATTCTTAAAGGAGCGTCACGTCCCATCCTCATATCCTCCCTTATTTCAAATAGAGTGCGTTCCTGGAAGGTCTCGTTCGGTTTGGGCGAGGCTTTCTTTATAAATGTAAAATTTAAAACGCTAAATGTAAAATGTAAAAGCATTCCAACCTTTCCAATCTTCCATCCTCCCATCTTTCAATATTTGATTACTTTTGGCAAAAATTAATCAAATATGCACCGCGAAATACACAACTGGTACAGCCCTTCTTTGAATAAGCACATGGATGTTGTCATGTACGGTCACTACGGATTTTCCTTGCTATTACTGCCTACTGCCGCTGCTGATTATTTAGAATATGAGCGTTTTCAATTGATTGATGCGATTAGCAAATATATTAATGAAGGCAAAGTCAAAGTTTTTTCTATCAATAGTATCAATAATGAAAGTTGGTTGAATAATCAGATGAATCCGCGCCACAAGTCCATGCGACATGTGCAATTCAATAATTATGTGTATAATGAAGTGCTGCCATTCATTCGCAGCCAAACGAGTAACGACACGCCCATCATCACCTGCGGTGCGTCTTTTGGAGCGTTACATTCTGCTAATTTATTTTTTAAAAGACCGGATTTAATTCAGGGCATTATTGCAATGAGTGGTGTTTACAATTTGGGCGCTTACACCAAAGGTTACCATGATGAGGATGTGTATTTCAACTCGCCGTTCCAATATTTACAAAATCTGAATGACGATTATTTTCTGCCGCGCATTCGTGCCAGTCAGCATATTCACATTCTCGCGGGTTCTGGCTCGTATGAAGCACCCAATGCCTCGCGCCGTTTTTCTGCGGTTTTAAATGCAAAAGGAATTCCACATGAATTGGATATTTGGGGACCCGATATGAGCCATGATTGGCACACGTGGCGAGCGATGCTGCCATATTATTTAGAGACGCGGTTTTAAAATTGTGTTAATGTATTTATGTGTTCAAGGGTTCATGTACGCTCAAAACAGGAACACGTTAACACGTGAACACAATTTCTCCACTTATCTCTTCTGTCATTTGCAACAAATTCATATCCGCATCATAAATCGCATTGAACGCGAAAGCCTGTTCCCGCATCAAATATTGATAAATAATAAAATCCGTCGGTGGGGTAGGGATGTTTGGAATATGCTCAAAATCAATCCATTCTAACGTGCCTTCGTCACAGAATGGCGGCGGTTGAAATGGAATATCGGCAATGTAAATATGACTCATCCAATTATAATCAATCGGGGAGGTTTCGATGAGCGTACCACCAAATTTCAACTTTTCTAACGCCATACCTGTTTCTTCAAACGTCTCTCTGATGGCGGCACTGCGCGGGTCTTCATGCGGCTCAAGTTTTCCACCCACGGGCAGATAACGACCAACGAAGGGCGGTCGGGCGCGTTTCAATAATAAAAATTGTTGCTCGTGGCGTAAGACGACCATTGCAGCGGCGCGTTTTAAACCCGTCGGAAAGTTGATTGTTGAAACCATATTGTTAGGAAAGCTGTGGTGTAAACCTATCTTTAAATACTACCCTAAATCAACAAGAAAAACCTTTGGAACTAAAAAAATGTTTTCCTTATTGTACATTTTACACTAAATTTGAAGCAGGATTTTGTAGAACTACAATTTTCCAAATAAAATTTGTCCCAGCAATAATTTTGAATATTTATGAGCGCCAATAAATACGTTTGTATACACGGTCACTTTTACCAGCCGCCGCGCGAGAACGCTTGGCTGGAAGCGATTGAAATGCAGGACTCTTCCGCTCCGTTTCACGACTGGAACGAGCGCATCAATTTTGAATGCTACGCACCCAACACGGCTGCCCGCATTTTGGATAAAGAGCAATTTATTACCCAAATTACCAATAATTACGCTTGTATGAGCTTCAATTTCGGCGCTACGCTTTTGTCGTGGCTCGAAGTAGCCGACCCAGAAACGTACCACGCGATTTTAGAAGCAGATAAAATAAGTCTGGAAAAATTTGACGGGCACGGTTCGGCATTAGCGCAAGTGCATAGCCATTTAATCATGCCGTTGGCGAATCGGCGCGACAAGGAGACGCAGGTCATTTGGGGCATTCGAGATTTTGAGTATCGTTTTAAACGCAAACCCGAAGGTATCTGGCTATCAGAAACAGCAGTGGATACGGAAACTTTAGAAATACTGGCGGAACACGACATTCAATTCACGATATTAGCCCCTCGTCAGGCAAAAGCTTGTCGCAAATTGGATGCAAAAGAATGGAAACCAGTTAACGATTTGAACATAGATACCCGGCTTCCTTATCTTTGCAAACTGCCTTCGGGCAAAAGCATCGTTCTGTTTTTTTATGATGGCAACATCGCTAAAGGCGTAGCTTTTGAGGGATTATTGAACAATGGAAAGAGCTTTGCAACGCGGCTGCTCGAGGGTTTTACAAATAATGACGAGCCACAATTGGTGCACATCGCTACGGATGGTGAGAGTTATGGACATCATCATCGGTATGGCGAAATGGCACTGGCGGATTGCCTAAATTATATTGACGAAAACGAGTTGGCAACGGTCATCAACTATGGCGCATATTTGGAAAAATTTCCACCGCAGTTTGAAGCGCAAATTCATGAAAATAGTTCTTGGAGTTGCGTACACGGCGTAGAGCGTTGGCGGTCCAATTGTGGGTGTAATAGTGGTGGAAACCCAAGCTGGACGCAGGCGTGGCGGGCTCCCTTGCGCGAAACGCTCGACTGGCTGCGCGACGAGTTGATTCCAGTTTATGAAAAAGAAGCCGCTCAATTTGTAAAAGACGTATGGGCTGCCCGAAATGATTATATTGATGTCTTATTGCATCGCAATGAGCGCACTGTGAATGATTTTTTGCGACGACACACTATTAAAACCTTATCGGAAGAAGAGAAAACGACGCTCCTTCGCTTGATGGAAATGCAGCGGCACGCCATCCTGATGTTTACAAGCTGTGGCTGGTTTTTTGATGAAATTTCCGGTATTGAGACCAACCAGATTCTACAATACGCCAATCGTGCGATTTATTATGCCAATCAAGTCTCCAATTCGGATTTGCATGAAGCCTTCATCCAACGTTTAGAAAATGCACCGAGTAATGTGTATGAAAATGGTGCTGCCAGTTATAAAAAGAACGTCGCGCCGGCACGTGTAGACCTGGTGCGCGTAGGAATGCACTTTGCCGCTTCGTCCTTGTTTGAAGAATATCCAGAGGAATTAGGAATATTTAACTACTCGGCTAAGAGCGAGGTATTTGAGAGGTATGAAGCTGGTAATCAGAAACTTGCATTGGGTATAACAAATATCCGTTCTAAAATTACATATTCTGACAAGCATTTCAGCTTTGCCGTTTTGTACCTAGGGCAGTTGAATATCATCGGTGGCATCTCGCTGGATATGGACCGCGATACCTTTGAAAAAATAGCAGATGACTTCGTGTTGGCTTTTCGCAACACCGACCTCGGCTCGGTTATCAGTTTGATGCAGACACATTTTGGCGCGGAGAAATTCACGGTACAACAATTGTTTCAAGATGAAAAACGCAAGATTCTCAAACAGATTACAGACCATAGCCTCCGACAGGTAGAAAACGAATTTCGGGAGATTTACAACGACAATTATCAACTCATGTCTATGGTGGAACAAAGCAACATTCCGGTGCCTTCCGCTTATATCAACGCCGTGCAGTTTTTAGTCAATCATGATTTGCAGGCATTCTTTTTGAATGGCAATTTTAACACGCGCGAATTGCGCCGCCTGTCAAGTGAAATGAAAAAATGGAATGTACAACTTACAGATGAACAGTCACTTAAACTCACTGCGAGCGAACGTATTTTTAAGGAAGTGAAAGAGATGGAAGTCGGCGAAGTGCAAATACGCAAATTAGAAAACCTGAATACCGTGTTAGAATCCATCGAGCAAATGGGCATTCAACTCAATTTTTGGAAAAGTCAGAACCTGTATTTTTCGATCTTAAAAGGCCACAAAGACGGCGAATGGGTTTTTGCAAATAAGGATTGGGAAGAGAAATTTCAAAAATTAGGAAAACTATTGAAAGTAAGAAGCTGACAAAGTAGGCAGTTTTCAGTTGGCAGTCAACGTCATACACTGCCTACTGAAAACTGCCTACTGCCTATTTATCCGCCGAAGCTTTAGCATAGGAGGACTGCACACTCATCTCCCCTGCATCATTTTTACCATCATTTGCTGCGGCGTGATTTCTTCCTCATTTTCATCTTCTTCCATAGAGCCGTCTTCTACACGCAGGTGGTCGTTGGCAGCGTCATAATCCGCCTCGTCGTATTCATAGATGGACCAACGTCCCCACTTATATTCTAAAGCGGTAAGACTTTCCACCCAATCGCCGGAATTTAAATATATAATTTTTTTACCTTTTGCCTCTACGGTGCGCATCTGCGGGCGGTGAATGTGTCCGCACACGACGTAATCGTATTCCTGCTCGGCTGCCAGATTGATAGCGGTCTCTTCAAAATCGTTGATAAATTTAATCGCTTCTTTTACGCTATCCTTCACTTTTTTTGCAAATGACATCCGCGACTTGCCGAGCGCCAAGCGAATTTTATTGATAAAACGATTTAATAAAATGAGATAATCGTACCCCTTCCCGCCTAATTTTGCAATAAATGGAGAATATTTTATAGAGGCATCAAAGATATCCCCATGAAAAATCCAGTAGGTTTTATTTTTTAATTGCAATACCAATTGGTCGCGGAGATGCACGTTGCCGGAAGCAAAATCAGAATACTTACGGAGCGCATCGTCGTGATTGCCAGTGATGTAATACACTTTCGTGCCGCGCGTCGCCATGCGCAAGATGCGTTGAATCACCTGCATGTGCTCTTTCGGAAAATAGCGCTTGCGAAACTGCCAAATATCAATAAAATCACCGTTGAGAATCAGCGTCCCAACCTTAATACTTTTCAAATAATTCAACAATTCTTTTGCGTGACAGCCGTAGGTTCCAAGATGTACATCCGAGATTATGACTATATCGAGTTCTCTTTTCATTCGTCCCAATATTCTAAAAGGCGTGTTGCGTAAACGTTGTTAGCTTCTGCTAAATTGGGTGCAAGTTGGTCATTAATTGTAAAATGTATGTAAAGAGTAGATTATCAAATAATTAATAAAAAAATTTGTGAAGTGGGATTTGTGAAGTGGGATTTGTGAATAGCGATTGGTGAGATGGGAGGGGTGATTTGTGAAACGTTATTTGGGATTTGTGAAATGGGAATAGTGATTGGTGAGATGGGAGGGGTGATTTGTGAAACGTTATCTGGGATTTGTGAAACGTTATCTGGGATTTGTGAAATGGGAATGGTGATTAGTGAAATGGGAATGGTGATTAGTGAAATGGGAGGGGTGATTAGTGAAATGGGAGGGGTGATTAGTGAA
>CAZJXN010000038.1:32251-37249 GCA_964549655.1 uncultured Saprospiraceae bacterium | reverse complement strand
ATTAAATGTAAAATATGTCATTACGAAAGGAAAGAGCAGCGCTGAATGGAGCGGCGGCGGCAGTCCCCCCTCTGGGGGTTAGGGGGACAGGAGAGCCGGAAAAAGAAAAGCAATCCCTCAAAAATCAATTTCTCGCGCTGCGGCACTTGCCGCGTTTGTTTCGGTTGATTTGGGATACGAGTAAGGGGCTGACGATTGGGAATATCGCGTTGCGTTTGGTACAATCGGTCATTCCGCTGGCGACTTTGTTCATTGCAAAAGAAATAATTGATGAAGTGGTGTTACTTGCGCAGACATCCCCTTCGGGGGGCGGGGAGCAGAGCGGCGACACAGATTATTTATGGACAATGGTCGGATTAGAACTCGGTTTGGCAGTTTTTTCCAGTATTTTGAGCCGAGGTATTACCTTGATTGACACGCTGTTAGGAGATTTATTTTCCAATCGGAGTTCGGTAGAAATCATGCGGCACGCGGCAAAGTTGGATTTATATCAATTTGAAGAACCGACGTTTTATGACAAACTCGAACGCGCGCGGCGCAACACGAATGGGCGCACGGTGCTCATGTCGCAAGTGATGTCACAATTGCAGGATATCATCACGCTGCTCACGCTGGGTGCGGGTTTGGTGGTTTTTAATCCGTGGCTGATTTTGATGTTAGTGGTGGCGGTGATTCCATCGTTTGTGGCAGAGTCGTATTTCAATCAAAAAAATTACTCCCTCACGTATAGTTGGACGCCCGAACGCCGCGAATTGGATTACCTGCGCTACATCGGCGCGAGCGACCAGACGGCGAAGGAAGTGAAGATTTTCAACTTGGCGGATTTTTTGGCGAATCGTTTTGCGGAAGTGTCGAATCGCTATTTTTTGGCGAATCGAAGTCTGGCGGTGCGGCACGCGGCGTGGGGCACGATACTGTCGGCACTCGGCACGGCGGCGTATTATGGGGCGTATGTGTTCATCATTTTGCAAGCGATAAGTGGCGCGATTACGTTGGGTACGCTCACGTTTTTATCGGGTTCGTTCAATCGGATGCAGAGTTCCTTGCAAGGGATTATGAGTCGGTTTACGCGCATTGCGGAAGGGTCGCTTTATTTGCAGGATTTATTTGACTTTTTTGAAATTCAACCCACGATTATTTCTAAAACGACGAGCATTCCATTTCCCAGCAAATTGCAACAAGGTTTTACGTTTGAAAATGTAAGTTTTAAATATCCTGATAGTCATAAATATGCGATTCGAAATTTATCTTTTGAATTAAAAGCCGGCGAAAAATTGGCGCTCGTGGGCGAAAATGGTGCTGGAAAAACGACGTTGGTAAAATTGCTCGCTCGACTGTACGAACCTTCGGAAGGGCGCATTTTGATTGATGGCGTGGATATTCGGGATTATGAATTGGGCAGTTTGCGCAATAATATTGGCATCATTTTTCAAGATTATATTCGTTGGCAATTGAAAGCATCCGAAAACATTGCGGTTGGAAATGTGGAAGAAATGGAAACGATGGCGTTGATTGAAGATTCGGCGGAAAAAAGTCTGGCAGATGTGGTGATTAATGATTTGCCGAAAGGCTATGACCAATTGTTGGGCAAACGTTTTGAAGAAGGCACGGAACTCTCCGGCGGTCAGTGGCAAAAAATCGCCCTCGCCCGTGCGTATATGCGCGATGCGCAATTGTACATCTTGGACGAACCCACGTCGGCACTTGATGCGCGTGCGGAACACGAGGTTTTCCTGCGTTTTGCAGAATTGATTGAAGGTAAATCGGCGGTCTTGATTTCGCATCGTTTCTCCACCGTGCGTATGGCAGACCGTATTTTGTTTATGGAAAATGGAACGCTCTTGGAATTAGGGACACATGACGAATTGTTAGAAAAAGATGGGAAATATGCGGAGTTATTTAAATTGCAGGCGCGGGGATATCAGTAATATCATAAAAAGAAAAAGGCTTGCTACGATTGTAACAAGCCCTTTTTTGTATTATATAATATCAAAGCGATATTACAAAGTCGTTTTCGTTCTACGTGCCGCCAAGCGATGATAAATAAAAAGCACTAAAAAAGCGCCACCCGTTGCAATAAGCAAGCTACTAATCAAGCCACGCTCTGTTGAAGGCGAAAAACCGATTATGTTGGCAATAAAGCCGCCAATCATGGAGCCAACAATGCCAATCAAAATAGAAGATATCCAGCCACTTCTTTCTTTTTGTGGCGTAAGTGCTTTTGCAATGGCGCCCGCTGCCAGTCCGATTAATAACCAATAAATGATTCCCATGATGTTTGTGTTTTAAAGTTTAAGGTTGATTTTTCAATTTCAACAATAGAAAGCATGAAGGGCGATTTTGTTTGGTGGAGTGGGAATTAAGCTCACTATGCACGGAAATTTTTACATTTTACATTTTTTATTACTTTTGTTGCAAACCCTACACGATGGCATCAGAACAAGACGGACTACTTCAGCAGAAAGAAATTAATGTAAAGAAATTAAATTTTCTGCGAAAGGAATACGCCATTGCTTCCGATGCCAGTCAGAGGTTTACGCTGCAAATGCGGATTCAAGAAGTAGAAAAGGATATTGGAGTAATTGACAAACGCATCGAAGTTTTGAACCGACAGTTTGATAATACTCAAAAAAATATGGAACTTCAAGTTGAGCAAAACCAAGAATCAAGGAATAATTTTTCTGATAAAATTGATTTAGCAAAAAGATTTATCGAAAACAGCGAAATAAGTCAAGCCATTCAGGTAATGAAACAAATTTCAAATGAATTTGAAGATGAGTTAATGTTATTAAATTCAAGGCTTCATAGTTATGAACAATTTTTTATCAACGGAAACATAACTCATCATGGCTTAGCTCATGAAAGAAGAATTATAGCCACAGAATTAATAGCAATTCTAAAAACAATTAAAAATCAATAATCATTGTAAATTGCATAATTTGTAAATAGCATTTTCTGAAACTTCCCCGTCCATTTTTTCGTTATTTTTACAAAAAAGTAACTGTTATGCAAGCCATTCGCACCATACAAAAGCCTACTACTGGAGCTTTGACCATTCAAATTCCCGAGGCATTTATCAATCAGGAATTGGAAATTATCATTCTGCTTGGTGAAAAACCGACGCAAGCCACGGATGACCAAGTCGCAGAACACACCGAGCGTTACTTAATTGCCCAGCAATTTAAAGGGGATGCGCTATTTCCCGATTTTCCAACCGAAGAATTGAATGTGTATGAGCAGTAAAATTTTTCTGGATAGTTCTATTTTAGTGGAATATCGAAAAGGCACAAGAACCGAACTGGCTTGATTTACTTTTGGATACGCTTGGATGTAAACTGTATATGAGTCAAACCGTCGCGAGTCAATATCTTTACTACTTATTGGCTATTTTTGGAGGGAAATCCCCAATGACTTTAAAGGTTTCCAAAGAAATGGAAGCAACGCTACTTAAAAGTAAACCTACCCTTTTTTGGAAAAAATTCAATGGCTGCCAGATAATGAGCAGGTTTTTATGAACGCAGTTCAATTGATGTCTCAATACAATCTTTTACCAAACGATGCACTCATTCTTGCGCTTTGCCATTTACATCAAATTCCTGTTGTTGCCAGCTATGATACCGATTTTAAAGCTGCTTGTAATGGTTTAAACATCACTTTAATCCACTCCGTGGATGATTTTAAAAACTTGCTTTTTTAATCCCCGCTCCAATCCTCTATCCTCCAATCCTCTCTTTTTCCTATCTTCACCCCATGCCTACTAACCTCAAAATCATCTCAGCGGGCGCAGGCACGGTAAAACCTACCGATGAAGTGAAACCCGTCCTACGGTTCCGAATCGCAGGACGGGTTTCAATAAGGATCTACATCCACATTGACCCGAACACTGGAATACCCCTCCGTCGTATGCAAAGTTTCAATCGCTTCTAATAAGGTTTCTTTCGCATACTGAATTTTTTTAGAATCGCGTTCCATTTTTAGCAGAAAGTCCAGAAGGAAAAGGCTGCGCACCCGCGCTACATAAGGCACGGCGGGACCGACGACCCAATCGCCGAGTTTTTCTTTCAAGAATTTGGCAAATATTTTAGCACCTTCATTGAGGACTTCGGGCTTTTTGTGCTTGAGCGTGAGGCGGATGAGGCGCGTGAAAGGCGGATATTGAAATTGTTGGCGTTCCAGAATCTCGCGTTGGAAAAAGCCGGGAAAGTCGTAACGCAACACTTCGCCGAGTACCGGACTGGAGGTGTTCAGGGCTTGAATGATGACTTTGCCTCGCTTGTGCTTGCGTCCGGCACGACCGCTCACTTGCGTGATGAGTTGAAAGGCGCGTTCGCTGGCACGGAAGTCGGGAAATTGTAATAACTGGTCAGCACTTAAAACGCCTACGATGCCTACATTGTCAAAGTCCAACCCTTTCGTTACCATTTGTGTACCAACGAGAATATCCACGCGTCGCTCTTCAAAGTCGTTGATGATTTGGCTGTGCGCGTTTTTGTTGCGTACGGTGTCCAAATCCATCCGAGCAATCTTAGCTTCCGGCAGGTAGATTTTTAATTCATCTTCAATTTTTTCAGTACCAAAACCTTGCAGCGTAAGTTGCTGATTGCCACAGGCGGGGCAGACTTTCGGCAGTTGGGATTGATAGCCACAATAGTGACATTTGAGTGTATGTTGAAATTTATGATACGTCAGGCTCACATCGCAGTGGATACATTCGCAATGCCAGCCGCAGGTATTGCAGCGATAAGTAGGGGCGTAGCCGCGTCGGTTTTGAAATAAAATGGCTTGTTCCTTGCGTTCCAGCGCGGCTTTCAGATGGTCAATTAAAGTAGTGGTGAAATGCGATTGTAACGTCCGCTCTTTCATTTCTTGTTTTACGTCGGCAATGATATTTTCTGGCATTTCAAGTCCGCCGAAGCGGTGGGGCATCTCTACCAAAGCGTACTTTCCATTCGTTGCATTATAATAGGATTCGATGGAAGGCGTTGCCGTTCCCAACAA
>CAZJXN010000038.1:5552-32151 GCA_964549655.1 uncultured Saprospiraceae bacterium | reverse complement strand
TTCCATTCGTTGCATTATAATAGGATTCGATGGAAGGCGTTGCCGTTCCCAACAAAATGTTGGCGTTGAAAAGATGAGCGAGATAAATAGCGGCGTCGCGTCCGTTGTAGCGCGGGCTGGGGTCATTTTGTTTGTACGAGGGGTCGTGTTCTTCATCTACAATAATCAGTTTCAAATTTTTAAATGGCATAAACATCGCCGAGCGCGCACCAAGCATAATCGGCTTGCCGGTCAATACATTTTTCCACAACTCGACGCGGTCATTGCTATTCAACTTAGAATGATACACGGCAATCTGGTCGCCAAATATTTTTTGCAATCGAAACACAATCTGCGTGGTGAGTGCAATCTCTGGCAGCAGATATAGTACTTGTTCGCCTCGCTCAACGGCTTCGCGCATCAATTCGATAAAAACGCGCGTCTTTCCGCTCCCTGTCACCCCATGCAACAGCACTACTTTTTTCTCTTCAAAATGCACCGCTATTTGCGACAAGGCTTGCTCCTGTTGCGCCGACAACACATCGCTATCAATGGTTTCTTCTTCATATCCACCGAGGCGACTGACTTCTCGTTGATACACTTCAAAAATTCCCTTTTTCACTAATTCGTTGATAATGCCAGCTTCGACTTTTGCCAGATTACAAACTTCTTGTTTCATAATAACATCCTGTTTCTGAGCCAGTTGGACATAAGCCATAAGTGCTTCGGCTTGTCGGTTTGCCCGATTCAGTTTATCAAAAGCGGCTTGCAAATTTTCAGGGAGGTCGTAAGGAGATTTTAACATCACACACGTGACGGTTTTCGGCGTATATTTTGCTTTTAAATCTTCGCGGAGGTAAATGACTTTCTTGTCCAACAAGTCTTTAATAAGTGGATAAACCGTCTTTTGATTCAATATTTTGCGTACATCTTCAATGCTGAGTTCTTCCTGATTCGTCAGGGCTTCTACCACGAGTTGTGATTTCTGATTCAAACCCGTCAAATCGCCGTCAAAAACTGGACTCAAAGTAATCAACGTCTCGCTCGCCAATTTCAAATTAGATGGCAGTGCCGCGTGCATCACTTCGCCGAGGCTACAACAATAATATTTCGACAGCCATTGCCACAATTGCAACTGCATGGGATGGATGAGCGGCTCCTCGTCCAGCACAGAAAGGATGGGCTTGGAGCGGTATTGTTCGGGCGCTTTGGAATGCACTTCGATGACCAAACCCGTGTACAAACGCTGCTGCCCAAATTGCACTTCCACCCGCGCGCCAAATTTTACTTCGCCAATCCATTCTTCTGGCACGTAGTAGGTGTACAGCTTGCGCACTGCCATCGGGAGGATGACAGTGACATAGGTGTTGGTCGTTTCTACGAGGTGAAAATTCGATTTATGTTGTGTTTCGGTCATAATACAAATATTTAAGTGTGGCACACTTTTAAAGTGCGCCATACTTTCACAAGTAGCTCGAAAGTATAACTTTTTTGTTTAACAACTGCACTTTTTTGTTTTTAAATTTGAATGAAATATAATGGACTGGCAAAAATTTTTCACGCCCAAACCTACTGATTGTACAAAAACAGAAAGACTGAAATAGAGGTGCTACTGCTCTAAAATTCCACTTTTGTATACTTCTGGCATTGGAACAGAATTAAAAACAAAATTTAGTAGAAAACCAGTAGAAAGTTTTTACTTTTGTATCGCTGAAAAGAAAGTGTGCGAAATAATTGATGGTCTAAAGAGATGCGACAGAAGCATATTTTTAATACAAAAGGTATGATTGGCAGATTTGAATAACTTTTTGTCCAAAACGGATAAATTCATATTCTGGGAATCCGCTACCTTTCGTCGAATTTTTTGCAATGTATTAATGCCTTTTTAAATAGAACTCATACAAAAATAATTGATTAGCGTAAAATATTTGTATTCAATGTTTTAGTTGAGTTTTTACTACGCCTACACCATCCAAACCAAATTGTACTGATTTACAGGCATGCTCTATGCTTTCAGAAGTTTGTAACTGCTGATGTATAGTTGCGACTGCTTTTTAGAAAGAAAACAACTCAACCAATGAAATTTTAAAAAGCACCTTGAATTATTTTTCACCAATAACTTTAACTAACTAAACAGTTTGAATGTATGAATCAAAAATCTTACCCTTTGCCTAAAATAGTAGCGCTATTCCTACTATTCTTCTTGGCTTCAAGTGCGATGTGGGCACAAGACCGCCAGATAACAGGCAAAGTAAGCGACGCGACTGGACCGATTCCCGGAGTGAATATTCTGGTAAAAGGCACTACTACTGGTACTGCTACAGATGACAATGGCGATTTTACCCTTACTCTAAAGCCGGAGAACAATGTGCTGATAGTATCTGCTACCGGCTATGCTTCGCAGGAAGTGCAGGTAGGAACGCAAACCACCATTGATATTATGATCGAAGAGTCAGATATCGCCTTGGATGAAGTAGTCGTCACAGGCTATTCGGTAGAAAGCCGCAGGCAGACAACGGGCGCGGTCGCTACTGTAAAATCAAGGGACCTTACCGCCATTCCCTCCGGTAACGTGGAGCAGCAATTGCAAGGACGGGTAGCCGGTGTGACGGTTATTACCAACGGTCAGCCGGGGACAACGAGCCAGATTCGCGTGCGTGGTTTCGGTTCTTTCGGTGGTAACGAGCCGCTGTACATCGTGGATGGTGTACCGGTAGGCTCTACCGACTTTTTGTCACCGGATGATATTGAATCCACCACTGTTTTGAAGGATGCGCCCGCAGCCTCTATCTATGGAGCAAGAGCTGCTGGTGGCGTAATTGTATTCACCACTAAAAAAGGCACAAAAGGCGCGAAGAAATTGAGCGTCAATTATGATGCAATGTATGGAGTTACTTCACCTGGCGACGCAGCAGTTATCCTGAATCCGCAGGAACAAGCTGACTGGACTTGGAATGCGATTCGCAATACGGCAGCTGCCAACGGTACAACACCCGTGTTCAACCACCCACAGTATGGCACCGGTACTTCCCCGATTGTACCGGATTATATCAACGTAGGTGGACTTTCTGGCATTGTAGGTACAGTAGATTTGAACGCCGAGCGTGCTAAGTACAACGTTGACCCAGCGGCGGGCTCTATTTACCAAGTCGTAAGAGCCAATAAAGCTGGCACGAACTGGTACGATGAAATTACGCGTAGCGCACCCATCACTCGACACAGCCTAGGCTTCTCGGGCGCTGGTGAAAATTCGCGTTATTATGCTAGCTTTGGTTTGCAAGACCAAAAGGGTATTTTGTTGAACAACAGCTTCAAGCGTTACACGTTCCGTATCAATACTGAATTTGATTTGGGTAAGCGCGTACGCATCGGTCAAAACTTGCAAGGTACCTATCGCCAGGCATTAGGTTTAACCGGTGGCGGTGGCGGTATTGGTGCAGCAGCGGATGAAAATGACTTTCTGCAAGCGTTCCGTATGCCATCTATCATTCCTGTATTTGACGAGTTTGGTGGTTATGCTGGTACAGCAGCGAAGGGTTTCAACAACCCCCGTAACCCAGTAGCCAGCCGCGAAGGGGAGAAAAATAACCGCAACTACAATGCAAACGGGTTTGGTAATCTTTACTTGGAAGTAGATGTATTAAATGGTTTGACCTTACGCAGTAGTATTGGAGGGCAGTTCAACAACTATTCCTATCGCTTCTATGGTCGTCGCCAATATGAAAACTCTGAAAATAACTCCAGCGTTAGTTTCGGAGAAGGCTCTGGATATAGTCTTGCTTGGGTATTGACTAATACCCTTAATTACAAGAAAAAATTTGGCGTACACGGTATTGATGTCCTAGGAGGTATCGAAGCTCTAAATACAGGTAGCGGACGTCGTATTGACGGTTTTGGTTTGAATCCTTTCTCGCAAGACGTTGACTACGTAACATTAAGCAACGTGGGCAATCGGGTCGTAAACAGCTTCCAGTTTGCGGGAGTCAATTTCTACTCATTATTCGGTCGAGTAAATTATAACTTTAACGAAAAATATTACTTGACGGGTGTAATTCGTCGCGATGGCTCTTCTCGGTTTGGTGAAAATAGTCGTTATGGGGTATTCCCCGCAGTATCTGCTGCATGGCGCGTTACCAGCGAAGAGTTTATGAAAGGTATTGACTTTATTACGGACTTGAAAATCCGCGGTGGCTGGGGTGAAATGGGTAATTCGAACAATGTGAGTCCTGAGAACCAGTACAATCTTTTTGCAGCAAGCTTATTTGCTTCTTCTTACCCGATTGATGGTGGAAATGGTGCGGCAACGGAAGGTTTCTTCCGCAGCCGGATTGGCAACCCAGACGCAAGATGGGAAACCAGTACCACGACTAACGTAGGTTTTGATGCATCTTTATTCAAAGGCAAATGGGATGTAATCCTTGATTGGTGGAGAAAAGATACGGAGGATTTATTGTTCCAACTTGAGAATCCAAACGTTTTAGGGGTGGATGCATCTGCTCCTGCTGTGAACATTGCTTCTATGCGCAATCAGGGTATTGATTTGCAAATCATTAACAGAGGTAAAATCACTTCCGATTTGGGCTATGAAGTCAACCTAACTGCTGCCACCTTATATAACGAAATTACAAGTGTGGCGCCTGGTATTGAGTTTTTTGACCGTGGTGGTACTCGTATTTCTGGTTCACCAGCGCGCAACCAGCTTGGTAATTCTATCTCTTCTTTCTTTGGCTATCAAACCGTAGGCTTATTCCAATCTCAAGCGGAAATTGATGCAGCACCGGTTCAGGCTGGCGTTATCAGAACACAAGATGCTGCAACATTAGGTGCTCCTGCACAAGGCTTAGGTCGTTTCCGTTTTGCGGATTTGAATGGCAAAGATGATGCCGGTGAGGTTCTTCTTGGTCAGCCCGATGGCATAGTTGATGATGCTGACCGTACCTTCATTGGTAGCCCAGTACCTGATTTTGTAGGTGGTTTGAATTTAAGACTGACTTATAAGAATTTTGACATAGAAACGTATTTGTACACGTCCATAGGTAATGACGTTCTCAATATCTCTCGCTGGTTTACGGATTTCTATCCTTCATTCACGGGTGCAGCATTAGGTGAACGGGTGAAAGACTCTTGGACGCCAAGCAACAAAGGTGCTTCTACTCCGATTTTTGAGAACGTGTCTAATTTTAGTACCAATACACAGTATAATTCTTACTACGTAGAAGATGGTTCTTATTTAAGAATGCAAAACGTATCGTTGGGCTATAATTTGCCACAATCAATACTTAATAATATCGGTTTCCGCAGATTCCGCGTATATGCTTCGGTAAATAACCTCTTTACGATTACCAAATACACTGGCTTGGATCCGGCAGTAGGTGGCGCAGCGGATACCAACTTTGGTATTGACCAAGGTAACTATCCTGTGACCAGAAGCTTCATATTTGGAGTAAATGTTGGTTTTTAATAATTAGTAAACTAAATAAATCCTTTTATTGGTGTTTCAAATTTAATAAAACATGAAAAGAATAATAAAATTAAGAATGACAGCAGCAAGCGTATTGTTTTCGCTGTTGTTTCTCTGGGCGTGTAGCGATGATTTCCTAGTTGTAGCGCCTACAGGTCAGCTCGCTGAAGAACAGTTGAAATCTAAAGCTGGTATTGAAGGTTTGCTGATTGGCGTGTATGCTCAACTGAGCGGACGCGATGGTTTTTATAATGGTCCTTCCAACTGGGTGGGGGGTAGTATTCGCGGTGGCGAAGCTAACAAAGGAACAGACGCTGGTGACCAAGCAGAGGTGAATCCTATTCAGCGTTTTGAAACTTTGCCTACTACAGGTGGACCCGTGCCAGCAAGATGGGCAGAAAACTACGAAGGAGTTAGTAGAGCCAATACCGTACTTCAGCTATTAACGACTGCCGGAGCAGATGTGACCGATGCAGATAAAAAACGGATTTCTGCAGAGACGCGTTTTTTAAGAGGGCATTATTACTTCGATTTGAAGAAGAATTATAATAATGTCCCTTATTTGGATGAGACAATAACCGCTGACCTTGACAAAGTATCCAATACTGCAGATATTTGGCCCAAAATTCAAGAGGATTTCAAATTTGCCTACGACAACCTGCCGGAAACGCAAAGCGCTGTAGGTAGAGTCAACAAATGGGCTGCGGGTGCTTACTTGGCGAAGACGCTGTTGTTCCAGAAAAAATATGCAGAAGCGAAAGCCATATTTGACCAGATTATCGCCAATGGCAAAACCAGCGGTGGCAAAAAGTACGCATTGACGCCAGAGTACTTCAATGTATTCGATCCATCGTTAGATAATAACGAAGAGTCTGTTTTCGCAGTACAAGCATCAGCAGGTACCACTACTACTGCAAATGCCAATCCAGAATTTGTACTGAATTTCCCATATAACGGTGGTCCTGGGGGTTGCTGCGGTTTCTTCCAGCCCAGCTTTGATTTGGTAAACTCTTTCCGTACCAGTGCAAATGGCTTGCCATTATTAGATGGTACTTACAACAGTGCTGCTAATGCTGTGAAAAATGACCAAGGTTTGCTAACTGCGGCGGCTTTCACGCCAGATGCAGGCAATCTTGACCCACGCCTCGACCACTCCGTGGGTCGTCGTGGACTACCTTACTTGGATTGGGGCAATCACCCTGGCAACGACTGGATTCGCTCGCAGTCCAATGGCGGTCCTTATGCACCGAAGAAATTCACGTTCTCTAAGGGACAACAGAATGCTTACACCGATGGTAGCTCTTGGACACGCGGTTACATTGCGCTCAACTACAACATCATCCGTTTTGCCGATGTACTATTGATGGCAGCCGAAGCTGAAGCTGAAGCTGGAAGCGTCGCCAAAGCACTTGAATACGTCAACCTCGTACGTGCCCGTGCCGCTAATGCTGCTGGTTTTGTAAAGAATGCCAGCGGTGCCGATGCCGCTAAATATGTTATCAACCCATATCCTTCTTTTGCAGATAAAACTACAGCCCTGAATGCGATTCGTTTCGAGCGCAAGCTGGAGTTGTCGGGCGAAGGGCACCGTTTCTACGACTTGGTGCGCTGGGGTATTGTAGAAAAAACGATTAACGATTACTTGAAATTTGAAGGCGCGATACTCGTACCAGCGCTGGGCGGGTCGGTCTTCCAAGCGAATCAAGACGAATACTTCCCGATTCCGCAGCGTCAGCTTGACTTGCAGCCGGGTGTGTTGAAGCAGAATCCTGGCTACTAAGCGTAATGAATGATTTATAATGAATAAGAAAACCTGACAGGTCGTAAAGATTTGTCAGGTTTCTTTATACCTACTCTTCTGTTAGAAATTAGCATTTCTGCAAATAATTTGTTTCTCTCTTACACGATCAACCAATTTATTTTCTAATTTCAATGCCTTAATTCTTTTGTGGAAAAAGAGCTTTAATCTGACTTTATAGAATCAATGTTTGCAAAATGACTGGTGTAAAAATTAAATGTACCGCTCTTCATATTTGGCTCGTCTTGTTATGCTTATCAATTATAGTAGCATTTTCAAGTTGTAATAAAAAAGAGAACACACTCTTCGTACTCCTCGATAGCCGACATACCGGTATCGAATTTAACAATGATATTACAGAATCGGATACGCTCAATATTTTCAACTCAGAATTCATTTATAACGGCGGCGGCGTAGGCATTGGTGACCTAAATGGCGACGGCTTGCAAGATGCGTACTTCACTGGTAATCAAGTAGATAACAAATTATATTTAAACAAAGGCAACCTAAAATTTGAAGACATAACCGAAAAAGCAAACGCGCAAAAATACCCGGGTCAATGGTCTTCCGGCATCAATATTTTGGATATTAATTTGGATGGTAAACAAGACATTTACATCTGCAACACTTTTATAAACGACCCCGAAAAACGGAAGAATTTATTATTTATTAATCAAGGAAATGATAAAGAAGGCATTCCAAAATTCAAGGAAATGGCTGCCGAATATGGCATTGCCGACACGACGCACTCTTCCAACGCCCAGTTTTTTGACTATGATAATGATGGCGATTTAGACCTTTTTATCGCAGTCAATTTTATGGATACCCGCTATCCCAATCAATATTTCCCCAAAGTAACCGACGGCTCCTCGCCCAATGCTGACCGGCTTTACCGTAACGACAATGGAGCTTTTAAGGACGTTTCTAACGAAGCAGGTATCAAATTATCCGGCTACAGTCACAGCTCGTTCATCACTGATTTTAATGAAGATGGTTGGCAGGATATTTACGTTGCTAATGATTATGTTACCAATGATTTGATTTATATCAATAACAAAAACGGGACCTTTACCAATAAAGTCGCTTCTATTTTCAAACACCAAGCCTCTTCGGCAATGGGCAGTGATGCAGCCGACATCAACAACGACGGCAGGATAGATTTATTTACCACTGAAATGCTTCCATATCATAATAAGCGTAAAAAATTATTTTTAAACGCTAATAATTACACTAATTACATCAATAATGAAAATTATGACTACGAATATCAATACGCTCGAAATACATTACAACTGAATCAAGGTATTAATCCTGAAACAGGCTTGTCGGTTTTTAGTGAAGTGTCCTTTTTGGGAGGTGTGCAAGAAACGGAATGGAGCTGGGCGCCACTAATAGCGGACTTTGACAATGATGGCAACCGCGATATTTTTGTCACCAATGGCTTTCCGCGCGATGTGACCGACCATGATTTTGGAGCTTATCGTAGTAATGTAAATTATTTAATTGCACCCGTGGATTTACAAAAGCAAATTCCACAAATAAAAGTTCCAAAATTTGCTTTTAAAAATGAAGGCGATTTGCGTTTCTCAGATGTCTCTAAAGCTTGGGGTGTGGATGTGCCAGCCTTCACGAATGGCGGGGCTTACGGCGATTTGGACAATGACGGCGACTTGGATTTGGTCTTAAATAATATAGAGGATAAAGCTTTTGTATATAAAAATACGCTCAATGATTCAAAAGAAAATAAAGCTAATTATGTAAGATTGAAAATTGTAGGTAATAAGTCTAATCCAGATGCGTATGGCGCAAAAGTAACCGCTTATTTTGATGGAAAAGCACAGGCAGTGCAAATGGTTTCGGGCAGAGGGTACATTTCTACTTCAGAAAATGTAGTGCATATCGGTTTGGGCGCTACTCAAAAAGTAGATTCCGTTGTAATTAATTGGTCAGCCGATAAAAAAATAATTATAACAGAAGTGCTTATTAATCAGACGGTTGAAATTAAATATGATACAAAAATTTTCCAACCTGGTTCATTTGTAAATAAGACAACTTTATTTGAAGAAATGAATCCAGCTTCCATCGGCTTGGATTTCATGCACCGCGATACCGATTATATTGATTTCAATTTTCAAAAAACGCTGCCCCATAAATTCTCCCAATACGGTCCGAGCATCGCAGTGGGTGATGTGAATGGCGATGGGCTGGATGATGCGTACCTCAGCGGTAGCGCTATGATGGACGGCACCTGGCTGATTCAAACAAGTAATGGAAAATTTATAAAAAAGGCGGTTTCTTATAAAATAGACCCCAACAAACGGGAAGAAGAATTGGGCACCCTGTTATTTGATGCAGACAATGATGGTGATAATGATTTGTACATCGTGCGGGGCAGCAATCAATATGAAGCGGGCTCTACATTATATCAAGATGTATTATGTGTAAATGATGGCAAAGGTAATTTCACAATTAATAATAATGCACTTCCAAAAGAAACAGCTTGCGGACAAGCAGTGAAAGCGGCAGATTTTGACGGTGACGGCGATTTGGATTTGTTTGTTGGTGGGCGCATTCTGCCTCGTTCTTTCCCTAAAACCGATAAGAGTTTCCTGTTTAGGAATGATTCAAAAAGTAAAGACAATCCTGTTTTTACAGATGTAACGGCGCAGGTTTGCCCGGAATTAAGCGAAATTGGACTGGTGAGTGATGCCCTCTGGACGGATTTTAATAATGATAACAAACCAGATTTAATGATAGCAGGTGAATGGATGCCCTTGACTTTTTTACAAAATGAAGGCGGTAAATTTAAAAATGTAACTTCTCAAACTGGTATTCAAAATAAATTAGGTTGGTGGACGAGCTTGGCTGGTGGCGATTTTGACAATGATGGCGATATAGATTATGTGGCGGGTAATTTCGGGCAGAACACCTACTTCAAATGCACGGGCGAGGAGCCACTCACGCTTTACGCGAAAGATTTTGATAAAAATGGCTTGTATGATCCTTTTATCTCGTGCTATTGGCAGGATTCTTTGGGCAATCGGAATGAATATTTTTATCATACGCGCGATGATATGATTAAACAATTGGTGCTGATTCGTCGCAAATTTCAAACGTATGGTGCATTTGGCGAAGCGACGGTGAAAGACGTTTTTACACCAGAAGAACTACAAGGCGCACAGATTTTAAAATCTAATTGGTTGAATACCAGCTATGTAGAAAATATCGGTGATGGTAAATTTAAAATAAGTGCTTTACCAACGCAATCACAATTAGCGCCGATTTATGGTATTTTACCATATGATATTGATCAAGATGGGTTATTAGATATTATAATGGTTGGGAATGATTATGGCATGGAATTATTACAAGGTAGAGCCGATGCTTTTTATGGGTTGGTGTTGAAAAATAAAGGCAAAAATCAATTTGAAGCACTAGGTTTGAATGAAAGTCATTTTTACGTACCAAATGATGCAAGGGCTTTGACGCGAATGAACTTGGCAAACGGACAAGAAATATTATTGGCAACACAAAATAAAAGGATTTTAAAAGCATTCACACCAAAGGTACAGCCGAGTAAAACGATTACATTGAATGTGAAAGAAGTAAAGGCAGAAATTATATTTAAAAACGGACAAAAACAAACCCGTGAATTTTATTGGGGCAATACTTTTTTATCACAAGAACCTCGAACCATTACATTTTATGCTACTATGCAGGAAATCAACCTTTTTGACCAAAAAAACAATCGGACGCGTACTGTTGTAATGGAAGCATTGACGAAACAGCAATTGTCAAAAAAATAATGGTTCTATTATGATATCAAGTTGATACGACAAATTGGACTAAAGTCCATCAAAATCTTTGCATCTTATCCCCGCCATAAATGGCGGGGCAATCAATAAAACGTTGATAATCAGTTGCCCCGCCATTTATGGCGGGGATAAAAACAAGCTAATTGTTGGCTTTAGCCTAATTTCAAAATAATTTTTTGTGAAAAAAAATGAAGGCATATACAAACGGAAAAATATTCACAGGCAAAACGATTTTACAAAATCATTGTGTAATAACGGAGCATAGTAAAGTTGTAGATATTATAAATGACGCAGCTATTCCATCTCATGCCGAAAGGATTGATTTAAATGGAAATTTACTAACAGCAAGTTTCATTGATTTACAAATTTATGGTGGAAATGACGCATTTTTTGGTGAATTTCCTTCGGTGGAAACATTGCAAACTACCTATGAATACTGCCTTTCAGGGGGTGCAGCACATTTTTTGCCGACTGTTGCTACCCATTCAGAGGAAGTGATGTTTAATGCTATTGAAGCGGTGAAAACGTACTGGGAACAGGGTGGGAGAGAAGTGCTGGGATTACATTTAGAAGGTCCTTACATCAATATAGAAAAACGGGGTGCCCATTTAAAACAGTTTATAAAAATACCTACTTTAAAAAATGTTAAAGATTTACTTTCTAAAGGGGAAGGCATTATCAAAATGATGACACTTGCGCCGGAAGTTTGCTCAGATGAGGTACTTGAATTATTATTAAAACAAGATATTGTAATATCGGCAGGACATACCAATGCGACTTATGAACAGGCTACAAAATCATTTCAAAAGGGAATTAAAGTCGCGACGCACTTGTTTAATGCAATGTCACCGCTGCAACATCGGGCACCGGGCATGGTAGGAGCGATTTATGATGCTGAAAATGTAACGGTGAGTTTAGTGGCAGATGGGCATCATGTAGATTTTGCAGCGATTCGTATCAGCAAAAAGTTGTTAAACGAGCGGCTGTTTTTAATTACAGATGCGGTAACAGAAAATTTAAAAGGACATTATACCCATCAATTACAAAAAAATAAATATACATTAGCAGATGGCACATTGTCTGGTTCTTCTTTGACAATGCTGCAAGCGGTGAAAAATTGTGTGGAAAAAGTAGGGATTTCATTAGAAGAAGCATTACGAATGGCTTCGCTTTATCCGGCAAGAGTTATAAAAATGGAACGAAACATCGGCAGTATTTGTAAAGATTGTGAAGCGAATTTTATTACATTGGATAGTGATTTAAATTTGATTGCTATTTACACTGATAAAACGGAATCTTAATAATCAAATAGAAATAGTTGAAATATTATAGAACTCACTTTAGTTTATGAAATATACCTTGTTGATTATCAGTATCTTGTTGGTTAGCGCTTGCAAAGAGACCCCGTCGTCGCAGCCAGTATATTCGGATGTAACCTATTTACACGCTGCTCAAAAAAAATTAACGGACCTTATCGTCATAGATATTTTCTCACCGCCCGTGGCAAGTCGGGTATATGTCTATCCATTGTTAGCTGCCTATGAAGCTGGTAAATTCATTAAACCCGATGCCCAATCCATTACCGACCAATTAAAAGGTTTTGAGAAAATGCCACTTCCCGAAACAGGGAAAGAATACGATTTTACAGTGGCAGCTATCAAAGCATTATGTGCGACTGCTCCCAAAGTTGTATTTTCTACAAAAGAGTTAGAAGTATTTGAATTACAGACACTTAATGAATTAAAAGGACGCTCTTCGGAGGATGTGTACAATCGTTCTATTGCATTTGGACAGCGTATAGCGAATGCAATCAGTATGCGTATAACACTTGACAATTACAAGGAAACGCGCGGCATGGAACGCTATGAAGTGCAAGCAAATGTAGCAGGACGCTGGGTACCCACGCCGCCCGACTATGCCGATGGCGTGGAGCCGCACTGGGCAAAAATGAGTTCGATGTTGATGGATTCCGCGTCGCAATGCGCGGCTGCCCCGGCTGCTCCGTACAGCGAAAATACGAATAGTCCCTTCTGGAAAGAAACGATAGAAGTGTACCAAATTTCAAAAAATATTACATCCGAACAAGAAAACATTACAGTCTTTTGGGATGATAATCCGTTTGTGTCCAAACACAAAGGGCATTTAATGTTTCAAGATAAAAAAATGACACCGGGTGGGCATTGGCTTGCCATTTGTCAATTGTTTTTAAAAGAAAAAGAGGTTGATTTTTATGAATCGCTCAAAGCGTATGCGCTTACTTCACTGGCTATTTACGAGGGTTTTATCGCTTGTTGGGATGAAAAATATCGCAGTGTGCGCCTGCGCCCAGAGACTGTCATCAGTGCGAAAATTGATAAAGAATGGCATCCGTATTTAGTGACGCCGCCTTTCCCTGCTTACACGAGTGGGCACAGTACCATTTCTGCTGCTGCTGCGGAAGTGCTTACCGGATTATTCAATGATAATCAGAATTTTACAGATACGACAGAAAAAGAATATGGATTGCCTGTGCGGTCGTTCGCATCATTTCGAGCGGCGGCAAGAGAGGCTTCTATGAGTCGTATTTACGCAGGTATTCATTATCGGTCGGATTGCGAAGAGGGCAGTGAACAAGGTGCGAAAGTGGGACAATTGGTATTAACGAAAATCAAATTATAAATTTAAAAACGCCTAACTATCATTTAAAACCAACATTAAACAAATTATTTATTACGTAAGTTAAAGTAAGGCATTATGAATCAGGTTCGGGAGCAGATGTGGAATGATATGAGTCGTTCTGTTAAAGGCGTTTTTTGTTATTCGCAAGTTTTGGGAGAAAGTAATATTCCGATGTATTCACATGATAAAGGCAAGTTGTTATATGCAGAAGGTGGTACAGTTTATATCATTACACAAGAGAAAACATGGTATTTGTTGGCACGACATTACATTTGGATCCCTGCCGATGTTATACACAGTATTCATACAGACAAGCCCACCGTGGTTTTGCGTACTTTATTTTTTCAAACAAAGCCCAATGAGCACGGGTTTTTCAAAGAAATTGGCATTTACCCGGTTAACGATTTACTATTAGAAATGATAAATTACATAAAAAATTGGGAAGGCGTTATTACACCTGAAGAAGAAGACCGTTTTACTTTTGTCATGGCAATTAAAGCAATTCTACCTGAATTGAGTAAGCATAAATTACTATTTGAACTTCCCTTAGCCAAAGACACCCGCTTGAAAAAAATCACGGCGCACCTACACGATAACCTCTCTAAACACCTGCACTTCCCAGACATTGCACAGCAATTTGGACTCAGTGAACGCTCTTTAGCTCGCCTTTTCCAAAGCGATTTAAGAATGCCTTATATCAAATACCTGCGCACTCTCCGTATCATTCATGCACTGGAATTATTAACAACCACTAAATTAAGTATGAATGAAATTGCTTTTAAAATAGGTTATGATAGTTTTCCAACGTTTAGTAATATGTTTTATCAAATGGTAGGCGTACGCCCGAAAATGTATTTACAGCAGAAGATGTAGTGGACGTTGAAGTTGTTCCTTATTCTTTTACAAAAGCAGCTAAAAATATATGTTTATACACGAAAAATACGCTCGTAATTTTGGAATATTCCAAAAATAAATTGCTATATTCGTCTTATTTTAGAATTAAAATTGGATACTCAAAACGAAATGAACACCAACCGTATTCTCCTTGCGGGCGTCGCCGGAGGTATCGCTTTTTTTCTACTTGGCTTTCTGCTTTATGGCATCTTACTTGCTAAATTCTTCGCTGCCAATCAAGGCACTGCACAAGGCGTGATGAAAACCCCACCCGAAATGTGGGCATTGATTGTTGGCAATCTCGCTTGGGGCTTTCTGCTGGCTATTATTTTTGGTCGTTGGGCAGGTATCAAGAACTTCGCTACCGGCGCGCAAGCGGGTGCTATCATCGGCGGGCTTGTGGCATTCAGTGTCAATTTCAATATGCTGGGTACGACCAACGTTCACACCATCAATTCTGCATTGGTGGACGTGGTGGTCATGGCAGTGATAAGCGCCATCGTTGGCGGCGTGGTCGGATTGGTATTGGGGAGAAGTAAGGTGTAGGAACTTATTTCCACTTTTTTACCCCTTTTTCTTAAAATTTAAATATCCGCTAAGTTTCAATTGTTGAACTTGTTTAAAATTGAAGATCTTATTTAACGGGAATGGAATAGCTCGGCTGTGCGTTCCCTCATTTAACCACAAGGCTCACAAAGTGCTACACAAGGCGCACAAAGTGTTCCTTTTGAACATGGTGAAAATCCTTGTGTCCTTTGTGGTTAAAGTTATTGTTGGCTTGCTACTTACGACTTTGTTAATACCCATTCGGAAAACATATTCTATATTTTTATCAATTTTAAACAAGTTTGTTTATAAACAAAAAAAGTTGGACATTATTAATTAACAATACCAAATATTTAAATATTCAAATTATTAATTGGCTTTTTTAGAACTTAGACGATAGATTTTGGACTCAAATGTTCAATTAATTGTATGTCAATTGGTTAGCGTTTCTGATTCCCGACTTGGTATAAGAGCGACTGGCAGCTTGACTTAGGAAAGTGTAGCAGAAGGAAGCCTACGATTGTAACACAAAGGGAGTAACTCGATTTAAGCGAGTTACTCCCTTTCTATCCTGCACCTCCTAAAGCCCTACGAATCATGGTCAGCTTTTCGCCTTACTCTTCACCACTATCGCTGGTATACTTTTAGTTTTAAACAATTGATTGTAAGCATTCACATCATTGGACAGTAGTTTTTCCATTGTGATGCGATGCGTATTCCATTCAGTCTCAATATCTTGCATTCGGTCTTGTACGCCGCGCGTGATTTTCGGGTCGTGGGTGTCCAATCTGCCGCGCAGGTCGAGAAATTCGGCACTGAGTTTCGAGGGCCAGTTGATAACATCCTGAAAGTTTTTAGAGCGTACTTCCACCACATTAGCTTCCCAATCATTTATTTTTTTCAACAAATCTTTGCCGGAAGTGACTACGTCTGCCATGTCCTTATTGTCTTTCATCGCATCGTTGTAGGCTTCGATTTGCTTTTTGAGCTTGCGCATATCGTTGATGGAATTATGAATTTCCGTAATTTCGTCGGCGAGGCGACTCAAAGTTTCCTGCTGGCTATCCCAATCGGATTGCGAAATAGCGGTTTGACGCGGGTCTGGCGTGATTTCAATATCTGCTTCGGAAGTTTCACCTTTGTAACTCAAACGCGCTTTGTACTTGCCCGGTGCGACACGATGACCCCGAAAATCACCGTACAGATAAACGCCTGGCACGTCAGGAAGTGTTGCGGTACGAAAATCCCAAGCGAAGCGATTCACACCAGCTTCTGCGGGAATGAGCGGATCAGCTGGAGCGCCACCACCGAAACCGCCCGTACTTGCTGGTTTGGACTCGTCTTTTTTATTGGTGTACGACCGAATCACTTTGCCTTTTGCATCCATGATTTCCAATTTCGCTACATTCGTATCGGCTTTTTCTTTCAAATTATAATAGAGCATCACACCGTCCGGCACGTTTTGACCAATACCGGGAATGCCATCGGGCAACCACGGCGGCGTAAAGCTGCTCATGCGAATGGTGGAACGCGGTGTAAATAATTTGGTTTGCAAAGAAGCCAATTCACCTTTCGTTTGTTGAATGGCGGTGAGGTCATCTAAAATCCAGAATGCACGACCGGCAGTAGAAGCCACCAAGTCATTGTTGTGAATGATAAGGTCTGTAACGGGTACAACCGGTAGATTCAATTGAAATTTATCCCATTTATTACCACCATTTGTAGAAAGATAAAAGCCACGTTCCGAACCCGCGTACAGCAAACCTTTCACTTTTTTATCCTCTCGAATGACTTTGATGAAATCGTCCGCATCCACGCCGCTGGTGATTTTCGTCCAATTTTTACCATAGTCAGTTGACTTGTAAGTCATGGAATTGAAATCATTAAATTTGTAGCGCGTTGCAGCAATGTAAACCGTGGCTTTATCATGCGGCGAGACTTCAATAGAATTGATCATACATTCGGGTAAACCGGCAGGCGTGACGTTTTGCCAGCTTTTGCCACTGTCGCGCGTGATGTGTACCAAGCCGCAATCGCTGCCCGTATAGAGCACGCCTTTTTCCAAAGCAGATTCGATGACGTAATAAATCGTGTTGTAATTTTCGCCACCGGCACCTTCGTTGGTAATCGGACCGCCGCCCAAGCCTTGTTTTGCTGGGTCATTCCGCGTTAAATCTGGGCTGATAGTTTCCCAATTTAAACCACCATTGGTACTCCGAAATAGCATATTGCCAGCGTGATAAATCGTCTTGGGATCATGCGGAGAGGCGAGAATCGGGGCGTTCCAATTGAAACGGTATTTCATTGCTTTTGGCTCGTTCGCCAAATTCAAAGATGGATAAACCATAATATCTTTACGCTCCATCGTGCGCATATCGAGGATTTCAATCTGACCCTGATAGCAGCCACCAAACATCACTTCCGGATTATTTGGGTCGAATGCAATGTACGCGCTCTCGCAACCTGGACCGTCAAACCAATCCTTGTCGGTAATGCCCATGCCATTCGTGCGGCTGGAAATGACGACCGAAGAATTATCTTGCTGACCACCATAAACGCGATATGGAAAAGTGTTATCCACATTCACGCGGTAGAATTGTGCGGTTGGTTGATTGTTGATGGAAGACCAGCTACGTCCGGTATTGAACGAGACTTCCGCACCGCCGTCGTCGCCGAGTACCATGTTGGCAGCGTTGTTTGGATTAATCCACAAATCGTGCGTATCGCCATGTCCGACGCGTACATTCGTAAAGGTTTTACCACCATCAATCGAGCGCATCATCGGCGCATTTAAAACATACACCACATCGGCATTTGTCGGGTCGGCAAAAACTTCCATGTAGTACCAAGAACGCGCCGTTATATTTTGGTCGCTCGTCATGTGTACCCAATTGCGACCACCATTATCCGAGCGATACAAACCGGCTTTTGATTTTTCGGCTTCTACAATGGCATACACGCGATTTGGATTGGCTTTGGAAACAGAGACGCCAAGTTTGCCTAATTCAGTCGGCAAGCCTTGCATAATTTTATTCCACGTTTCGCCGCCATCGGTTGATTTCCACATTGTCGAAGTTGGACCACTTTCTACTTTCCAAGGCGTACGGCGGTGTTTCCACATGGCAGCATAAAGGACGCGCGGATTTTTCATATCCATCGAAAGACCAGACGCGCCCGTGTCACCATCTACAAACAACACTTTTTTCCAAGTCGCGCCGCCGTCGGTAGATTTATAAATGCCTCGATCATCGCCCGTGCCGTGCAACGGACCTTGCGCTGCGACATACACCACATCAGGATTCGTAGGATGAATGACGACATCTGAAATGTGGCGCGTTTTTTCTAAGCCCATATTTTTCCAAGTCTGACCGGCATCGGTAGATTTATAAACCCCATCGCCGAAGGAAGTCATCACGCCGCGCACCGCGTGCTCGCCCATGCCCACGTACACCACGTTTGGGTCAGATTCTGACACTGCAATATCGCCGACCGAGCCTGTTTTGAATTGCCCATCAGAAATATTGCGCCAATTGATGCCAGCGTCTTCGGTTTTCCAAACGCCGCCGCCCGTGTAGCCCACGTAATAAATGTTGTCATCTCCCATCACGCCCGACACGGTGTTGGAGCGCCCTCCGCGATACGGACCGATATTGCGCCAACGCATGGATTTGAATTTGGAAGCGTCGAAGGAAGTTGTGCTTGCTGAAGTAGTCGAAGCAGTTGGTGTTGTTTTAATAGATTTTTTTTGGCTGAGGCCTGGCAACGTGAATAACAGAGCCGTTAGCAGCCATAGGAGTTGCAAGTGTTTTTTCATGCGAATATAGGTTTTTACGTGTTTTTAATTGAAAATTATTGATTGTTAGACAATGTTAAAGCTTGTTTTTGCTTTGACGCGGGCTTAAATTACTTCGAATTTTGAAAAGTGGGAATTTTATTTGGAGGTTTTAGGAAAAATTGACGTTTTTAAAGGAAAAACTTTTGAATGTAAATTTTATATTTTATCATAATGAAATCCAGTTTTCTTTATTCGTTATAAAGTGTGGTTGACGGCGGTTTTGGTAACGCCTGTTATCTTGATACTTTTTGAATTTATTAGTGGTGGTTTTAAATCAAATGAATAAGTAATTTTCTTAGCTTTTATGATAATAGCATGGGGCTATGGGCTTCTTTATTCTGTAATGAGTTGTTAATTTTTCTCAATGCCATTTTTCTTCTGAGACGAACTAAATTTGATATTTTTAAAGTCAAAATAGTTTTGCTCGTCATTTCTATGTTCTTAACTATTCTACCATTTAATTTTTTTAATAATTTAAGTATTCCAAATTTTTCGCTTAGGGTTGACTTTATTTATTGGCTCTCCATCCTCTTTGGCATCTTCTTTTACCGCCTCGAACCAGAAACTTCCAACGTTAAACCTTAAACTATAACCACCAAACAAGTTTGGTGATTACAAAAAAGGCTGCCACACGAATGCGACAGCCCTTTTATTTCTGTATGAAGAGAATTTGTAGACTATACGATAAAGCCATCCACGATAGCTAATACCTGTGCTTTAGTCAACGGCTCATCGAAAGAAGCACTTGCAGCATCTGCATCAATTACTTGACCATTGATGTTGATGATGTTGATGCCTGCTTGCGTTGTTACTTCCTCGCCATCATAGCTCGGCTGTACGGCTGGGCTGGCGATGTTGCTTTGCTTGCCTTCAATCCAAGGCTTCACATCTCCTACTACCAACGCACCACCTCTTGCTCTGCGCATCTGGCGAATGTGCGATGCGTGACGAGCTTCCACAGAGTGGATGTTAAGTGCTGCGGTGAGGTATACGTTGCTACTGATCAAGTTGGTAGCTTGTCCCTTGTATGCTCTTACACCTGTATCTTCAAATGTCTGTGCTACAGCAAGGAACAAATCATAATTGGTGAATGCAGCAGCGAATGGACCCGTGCCGGAACCATTGCCGCCAGAGAAGTCAAATGTTGGCTTTGCTACGGGTGTGCCACCTGCGCCTCTGATCGCTGCCTGCAAAAACGTAACGTGTGCGTTTTCGTGTGCGCCAATCGTAACGAGTGCGGTTTTGGCAGCACCAGCCGGGATAAGATTCGGTGCAGCGTTACCGATATTGTAGAATTCAGCCTCCAGATACTCCAGGGTTAAAGCAAAATTGAGGACATCCAGGATGAGGGGCAAATTAGCATTTCCCTGACCATACGCTTTGTTGAACAAAGCACCTACTGCGAAAGGTAATGCAGTAGCAGTTACGCCCATCGTGAGGTTTTTGATCACGTTACGGCGCTCACTTGTGCGCTCGAAAACTTCCGGATCCACCTCAGAAATGTGATTCAAAATATTCTTAAAATTCATGATTTCAATGGATTAAATTGGTTCTTAAATTGATTTTAAAATAAGATTGTCCAACAATTAAAATTAGTTGTTAGGCAAGTTTTTAGCCGATAACTTCGACTTCAAGAAAGCACCTGCGATTGCCAATACTTCGTTTGGTTCGCGGCTTTTCTCTAATGCATTCGCGTCCAACACGGTGTTGTCAGCAAATGAACCATTGCTAATCAAGTCTCTTATCAGCGCTGCGTGGCGTGCTTCTACTGATACGATTTTGCCTGCAAGCAATAAGTAATCTGGAGAAGAAATCAATTTACCAGCACCATTGTAAGCCGATACACCTAAATCTTCAAATGCTTTTGCAGTACCCAATACGCTGTCGCGACTTGCGAAGTTGATCGCGCTAAAGTTTACTTCTAAGCCGGGAATTGCGTTCGTACCCAGTGCATTTTTGAAAAACTCACGGTGAATTACTTCATGGTCACGGATGTCCGTCAAGTATGCTTTTTCCAAATCAGTAGCACCAGCATAAAAGCTATTTACTACCTGAATGTAGAAAGCAGCTTCCAATTGCTCGAGTGCATACGCAAAGTTTAGGATACCGAAGTCGCCGCTACCCAAGTCAATGCTACCGTCATTTGGTAAGTCATTCTCATCACAACCAACGGTTAGAAGGGCAGCACCAGCCAGTGTACCGCCTGCTATTCCAAGAAAATTACGTCGTGAAACATTTGTCGTCCCTTCTTTTGGTTTTAGAAAGGGCAATACCATTCCTTTTGATTTCATGGTAAGAGAAGTTTTTAATCAGGTTATTAAATGAAATTCATTTTTCTTATACAAAATATAAATGGATAATTGTATTTCAGCCGTCATTCAAGAAGCGAAATAATAATTGTGTATACAATTGCAAGACTTTAAATGGGAAATGAAACCAAGCTGTTCATTTTCCAATCACTTTTACCGTCTACTTACAAAAATGAAACCTTGTCAGTAATTGGAACGGGGTTTGTTAATCAATTTTGCTATATACAAAGAGGTACGGTATAAGAAGTTCAAACGGTTTTATTGTCAGCAAAAATTTAGTTAAGAAAAATCGCTTAAACAATAAGATTATGAGAAATTTTTTTTCAAAAAACACTCATTTTCAGTTAGTTATAAAGAGAGAAGAAAATTAAAAAAAAATCACACTTCTCTATTCAAAAATAGACCATTTACTATTTCAAGCATTTTCTCTACTTTTAGCGCAGCGAGCTTTTGACTTGCTATTGGTTCACCTAAAACACCATTATTGAATGATACGCCATACGTTTGCACTATTTTTAGTTTGCATCCCTATCTTGTTGTTAAGCCAAAAAGTGCCCAACCGCTCCCTGCTCACCATTGAGCAAATGATGCAAGGAGAGACATTTGTCGGCTACTTGCCAGAAAATCCATTTTGGTCGGAAGACAGTAAAACGATTTATTTTTCTTGGAATCCAAATATGGATATGCTTCGCAGTTTGTATAAAATAGGATTGAATGAAAGCAAGCCAATAAAAGTAAGTACGGAAGAGCAGAAAACGCTTGCCAGTAATGGTGTTTACAACAAAGCCCGCACGAGGAAATTGTACGTCAAAAATGGCGATTTGTATCTGTTGGAACTTGCCACAAGTCAGGCAACGCAAATTACCAATACCCTTGATAATGAAGGCAATCCGCAATTTTCTGCTGACGAACGGATGGTGATTTATGCTTTAAATGGCAATCTTTTTACTTGGGAAATAGAAAGCGGCGCAACTATGCAACGCACTAATTTCAAACGCGGCATCAAGCGCGATGACCCGAAAAAAACGGCGAACGAAGAATGGCTTCAAGAACAACAACTCGAACTTTTCGGCATCTTGCGTGAACGCAAAGCCGAGCGCGAGCTGCGCGAGAAACGCGATAAAGAACTGGAAGCCAAGCGCCCCAAAGAATATTGGTACGGCGAAAAAAATATGGGAGGCATCCAAGCCAGCCCCGATTTGAAATTCATCACCTTTCGATTAACAAAAACGGCGCCCGAAAAACGCACGGATGTTCCAAATTATGTCACAGAATCCGGCGCCACCGAAGACCTTCGCGCTCGCACCAAAGTAGGCGCACCGCAGGATACTTATGAATTTGGCATTTACAATATTGAAAAAGATACTATTTATCTCGTTGACACAAAGCAACTTCCGGGTATTTATGACAAACCGGCGTTTATGAAAGATTATTACAAAGCGAAAGATACGGTTGCATATAAAAACAAATATGAAAAGCCGCGCGAGGTGAATTTTTTCGGTCCGACTTTTTCGGATAGCAGCAAAGCGGTTGTGAATATTACGTCGCAAGATTACAAAGACCGCTGGATTGCGCTGCTGGATTTGCCTACCGGAAAGTTGAAAATTTTGGATAAACAGCATGATGATGCGTGGATTGGTGGTCCGGGCGTAGGTTGGTTTGGTGGAAATAATATTGGCTGGCTATCAGATAATAAAACGCTCTTTTTTCAATCGGAAGAAACTGGGTTTTCACATTTGTACACCATTGATGTTACAGGCGGTTCCAAAAAAGCATTAACGAGTGGAAAGTTTGAAATTTTATCGGCGGATTTATCAAATGATAAGCAATCTTTTTACATCACTGCTAATGCTGAAGGTCCACACGAGCATCATTTTTATAAACTGTCTGTGAATGGTGGAAAATTAGAAAAAATCACGACGGCTGTTGGTAATAATGATGTAAGGCTTTCGCCGGATGAAAAATATGTAGCGATTCGTTATTCTTATAGTAATAAACCTTGGGAATTATATGTAATGGAAAATAAATCGGGTGCAACTGCAAAACAACTCACTGAATCTACCACTGCTGATTTTAAAAAATACAAATGGCGCGACCCAGAAATCGTATGGTTCACCGCTCGGGATGGCGTGAAAGTTCCCGCTCGCATTTATCGTCCGGCGAAGGCAGCAAAAGGAAGTCCAGCGGTTATTTTCGTGCATGGCGCAGGTTACACGCAGAACGTTCACAAGTGGTGGGCAAGTTATTATCGGGAATATATGTTTCATAATATGTTGGCAGACAATGGCTACACGGTGCTGGATGTGGACTACCGCGCGAGTGAAGGTTATGGGCGCGACTGGCGCACGGCAATTTATCGGCACATGGGCGGCAAGGACTTGACGGACCAAATAGATGGTGCAAAATTCTTGGTAGATAAATATGGCGTTGCAAAAGATAAAATTGGCATTTATGGCGGCTCGTATGGCGGATTTATTACTTTGATGGGATTATTTACATCTCCGGGTACGTTCAAAAGTGGAGCGGCACTGCGTTCCGTCACCGATTGGGCGCATTACAATCATGGTTACACGGCTAATATTTTGAATCAACCACAGGAAGATAGCATTTCCTATTATCGAAGTTCACCGATTAATTTTGCGGAGGGTTTGAAAGATAATCTCTTGATTTTGCATGGAATGGTGGATGTGAATGTACATTTTCAAGATGTCGTCCGCTTGTCGCAACGCTTGATTGAACTCAAAAAAGAGAATTGGGAATTTGCCGTTTATCCGCTGGAAGACCACGGTTTTGTAGAGCCGAGTAGTTGGACGGATGAGTACAAACGGATTTTTAAGTTGTTTCAGGAGACGTTGAAGTAGTTTTTTCAACCACAGAGTTTACAGAGTCTCACAGAGAAAACTTACCTACCTCTGTGAAACTTTGGGAACTCTGTGGTTAAATAAAAAAGCGTTGAGACACTTCGATCTATTTCAAAAAAATGCGGATAATCAGTTAAATTAGAAACTGAAACCCCAAATCCAATTAGTTGATTATAGATAAATTATTGACTGTCAAATTATTGCACGGATATTAATTGTCTACTTAAAACTGCCTACTTGCTTATTGCTGCTGCTGCATCTGCATCTGCATTTCCATAAACTGCCTGTAAGAATTGGTAATCGGTACAACTTCTTTTTGCACGGTATAACCAAATACAGGAGTCGGTTCTGACAATTCGCTTTCACTTTTGGGTACACCATTTTCTATTTTGACCGATACTTCCAACTTGTGTGCGCCGGAGCCTTTGTAAGTGCCTTTTACAGGTGTGCAATCGCTAAAATTACGACCCACTGCCAGCCGCACGTGGCGGTCGCTCACCAAGCAATTATTCGTGGGATCCACGCCGAGCCAGCCATAAAACGGAATATACACATCCACCCAAGCGTGCGTCGCGCCCTCGCCGCGCATATCGCCATTTTTCGGACAAATATAGCCGCTCACATAACGTGCTGGGATATTATTCATCCGCAACATGACTAATAAAATATGTGCAAAATCCTGACACACGCCCGCTTTCAGCCGCCAGATTTCATCTACATCGGTTTCGATAGAGGTAATACCTTTTTGATATTCAAAATTTTGATAAATGTAAGTAGAAAGACGTTGCGCAATCGCCATCGGTGTATCCATTGGTGTAATAACTTGTCGTAATTCTACTAATAGATCGGCTTTTGCAATAAAATCAGGCTGCTTGAGTAAATCTGTGTAAGGAAATTCTTCGCGTACAATGCCCAAGTGCGCCCATTGCGACTCGGCAGAAGCGGTATCTTCAGGAAAAGTGACCGGATGTGTAATGATTTCTATTAAAGATTGAATGTAAAGTTCACTATGTGGCTTTACAATAGTAAATACGCCAATTTGATTTCCAAAATAATCTAAAAATGGCTCTACCAGCGGATTTGCCGTGATGCTCAACTCGTGCTTTTGCACTTCTTGGAAAGCATCTTGCACCGGATACAACATGATTTGATTCGCCCCATCCACGACGGGCTTCGCGTAGGTGTAGCGCGTGATATGTTTTATTCTGTAAAATGGCATTTTGTAATTAGTGATTGGTGATTCATTATTAGGAAATTTTTCACTCAGTCGCTCCGTCTGGCATCATTTAATAATTTAAACCAAAGTAATATGCATTAAAACCATTGGCAATCGTAATGAGTTCCGTTTGAATCTGCTGTAATAAGGTGGACAGTTCCGTTTTGTTGAGTGTGTCTATGTTGCTATAACGCACCAGATTCGCGGCTTTACCGATACGAAAATCCATCTGCCGATAGCTGTCTTCCACACTATCCGCTTTCAAACGCTGAAAATACCGATGTAATTGCTGGATACAATACAACACCGAATGCGGAAAATAAGGATTGTGCAGTGCGTGTTCCGTGACTTGCGGCGGCTGAATACTTCCGCGATGCGTTTTTAAATATAATTGATAACCACTAAGTGAATAAAGGACGTAGCGCCAACCAGTGGTTTCGGTTAGGTCGTTAACTTCGTAGCTGGTCGCCAGTTTCATTTGCAGTACGTGTAAAGATTGAATCGCCCGTTCTAAAAACTTGCCGATATTCAAAAAATTAAAGCCTTCACCGCGCGCCATCGTCGTATCCACCGTGCCGTAATAAATCATACATTCTCGCATCAAAATATCGAAGGTCGTAATCGGGTCGCCATACACGAAATGTTGTCGCAAGTGAGGTGCTCGTATCAAGTGATAACTGTCATTTAGACATTGCCAGACTTCTTTTGTAATATTATCTTGCACGGCACGCGCATTTTCACGAGCTTTTTCAATATTATTAATAACCGAACCCGCATTATTACGATCTAATATTAAATGTTGTAAAATAGCATTGGGTGTCGTGAATATGGCGCGTTCCTCTACCGTGTTGGTACTGTATTTATTTAACAAAATCTGCCAGTCCAAATCCTGCATATCATCCTGAGAAGCAATGTAATGCGTACGCACCACTCGTATCACACAAGTACTCCGCTCCATATACCGAGCCATCCAAAAAACCGAATTTGCAACCCTGCTTAGCATATAATGTGTTAATGTGTTAATGTGTTAATGTGTTCTTGTCCGCGTGTTTCTTACTCGCTTGGCGTAATGGTACGCTGATTTTTAGGATGATTAAGGTTTTTTATGATTTAAAATCAGTGCATATCATAATTATCTTAATCATCTGTGTACTATTTTAAAGCAAAAAACCTAATGTGTTCTTGTCCGCGTGTTTCTTACTCGCTTGGCGTAATGGTACGCTGATT
>CAZJXN010000038.1:0-5452 GCA_964549655.1 uncultured Saprospiraceae bacterium | reverse complement strand
CAGTGCATATCATAATTATCTTAATCATCTGTGTACTATTTTAAAGCAAAAAACCGATCCTCCTATCACCCCATCCTGCTATCCTCCCAATACCCACGTATCCTTACTCCCGCCACCCTGCGAGGAATTCACCACGAGTGAGCCTTCGCGCAGTGCAACCCGTGTGAGTCCACCAGGTACAATTTCAATTCCTTCTGGACCGAACAGTGCAAACGGACGCAAATCCACGCGCCTCGGCTGCAATTTTCCATCAATGTAACAAGGTGCGGACGACAGACTAATGATTGGCTGCGCAATGAATTGACGAGGTGTTTTTAGAATCTCTTGTTTGAAAGCGTCCATTTCTTCCTGTGTCGCTGCGCTGCCGATGAGCATTCCATAGCCGCCCGATTCATTGGTGCGTTTGACAACCATATTTGCCATATTTTCAAACACAAAATTCTGATTATCAACGTCTTCTAACCGATAGGTCGGCACATTTTTTAAAATCGGCTCTTCATTCATATAATAACGAATCATATCCGGCACGTAGGCATACACGGCTTTATCATCAGCAATGCCATTTCCCGGCGCATTTACAATGGCTACATTTCCCTTGCGATACGCCCAATAAAGTCCGGGAACGCCCAAAATACTATCCGACCGGAAAACGAGTGGGTCAATAAATTCATCGTCCACACGGCGGTAAATCACGTCCACGGGCTTTAAGCCTTTTGTGGTTTTCATGAATACTTTATGATTATCCACTACTAAATCTTTTCCTTCAACTAATTCAATGCCCATGAGCCGCGCCAGCGTCGTATGCTCAAAATAAGCAGAATTAAATACGCCGGGCGAAAGCAGCACGACCGTCGGTGTACTCGTTTGCCGACTGGCTAAGGCGAGCAGGTTTTTGTATAGTAAATCAGGATATTGTTTGACGGGTCGAACGTTATTTTTAGGTAATAAATCGGGAAATATTCGATACGTAATTGCTCGATTTTCAAGCATATAAGAAACTCCAGAAGGCGTTCGCAAATTATCTTCCAACACATAAAACGCGCCGTCATGGTCGCGTATCAAGTCAATACCGGAAATGTGGGTATAAATATCAAACGGCACTTCTACATTCATCATCTCCCGCAAATAATTGGGGCAGGAGTAAATAAGCGAAGCTGGTATGATGCCATCTTTTATAATAAACTGCTGATGGTAAATATCTTTTAGAAAAACATTTAATGCTTTCAAACGCTGTTTGATACCTGCCTCAATTAATGTCCATTCTTTCGCTTGAATAATGCGTGGAATGACATCAAACGGAAATATTTTCTCAACGCCCTCGCCGCTCGTGTACACCGTGAACGTAATGCCCTGGGTCATGAACAGCTTTTTCGCCAATTCATCTTTGTGCGTCATTTCATCTGGCGAGAGGTCTTGCACTGCCGACACAAAACTGCGGTAATGCTCCCGAATCTCTTGCTCGTGAAACATCTCATCCCACACACGGGGCGGCATATTATAAAATTGCAACAATGGATTATAACTCATAGCACGGGAAAAGGTACAAAAGAAAAGTTGGAACCAAGAAAACTTTAGCGCGGATTCTTTTTGCAAAAAACGCGATTACCGTACAGAATTTCACAAAACCATTTTTATTAGCAAATTTGATAAGGTTTTTTTTAATTTATTTAGAATAAAATTTTAGAGAATCCAAACGGGCTACCTTTTATTTTGATTTAGAAATGTGTATTAAATAGCTCTTTAAAAAAAATTTATCTTCCATCTACTTTCGTCCGCGTTCTACTTCTTGAATATAAAATAAGATTGCTTCTATTTTTTCGTTTGACATATCAGAAAAATCCTTCATAATAGTCGGCTTCCAAACTTGCCAAAGTTCTACCGCTTTAGGATGCCCGGCTTCAATCATCTTCTGCGAATTTTTTATAAAATCGTACAAATCTTCTTTTGGATATGATTTCCAACGTTCTGCTACGCCCGCGAGTGCCGGTCCGACTCGGTCTTTTATCATATTACGAGGGTGACAAGCCGCGCAATTACTACGAAAAAGTTTTTTTCCTATTTCAAAAGAGTCTATTATATTTACATTTTTCTCAGCGTATGTAATATCAGGTAATTTTTGATTGTAAATTGGCAGCCAACTGCTAAGATAGAAAAAAGCAATAAAAGCAATAAAAATGTTATTTTTCATAATGTTATTTAGCGTTATTTACTTTTAATTTTCCTCTTTTGCTACTTTTTTATGAATACTATCCACCGCCATGAGCACCGCTGAGCCAAACGTACAAATTTTTGTTTTTGAATATTTTGGTCATCCTTTCTCCACCAACTTCTTTATCTCCACCAAAATCGGATTCCAACCTTCCCCATTATTATATGCTTCTTGATATCTTCTTTCCCCTTCCGCTACGGTATTATAATCGCCCTGCGTGACGGTCAAAACCGTATGTCCATTTTCAGGAGTCAATTGATATGTCACTTTTAAATAATTCTCAGATGCATCGTCAATATCAGAATGCGGGTCAATCGTGGTGTACGCTAAATACTTTTCCGGTTGAATCGCTATGATATTTCCTTTTACAAAAACCATTTCCTGCCCTTCGTGTTCGCCTTTCCATTCCAGCGAACTGCCCACTTGCCAGTCAGAAACCGTCTCACAGCCGAACATATATTGTTTAGTCTGCGCTGGATTTACCAATGCGTCCCACACTTTGGCGACGGGCGCGTGGATGGTTATGGTGTTGGTGATGATGCGTTTTTCCATGTTGTAGATAATTATTTTTATTACAAAGTTATTATACAAATAAAATTATGCGTCTTGCGCAAAATGCCAACAAACGCCAGCAATATCAATCAGATTCACTTCTCTTCCGTGCGGAAATTGCGTTGGCGGATTTACTTTTATATCAAATTGCTTGGTTAATCCTTTTTCATTTATTTCTTGCCAAAATTCATCTAAATCACTCACGCCTACCCGTACCATCAGATTTTCCGCAAAATGTTTATCATTATAATTTTGTAAAATAAACTTACAATTATCCTTTTCAAATCCAGCATAGCCCTCCGCTTCCCAGCGAATGGTGAAGCCAAGTGCCAGAAATAATTTTTTGGATGCGTCGAAGTCAGCTCCTGACGGGATGAATGGTTCGATGGTGTGGAATGTCATAGATTTATAATTTTATTCAGAAAACGCGGTGTAGCTTTCAAAATCGCGTATTCCGATTCGGGAATATTGATTATTTTCATGTCTTTGATTTTAAAAGGCTAATATTTTTTTAAGAACAGGCGTTTCAAACAAATTATTATTCATTATCAAATCTGCAATTACAGCTTCTACTACGGAAACGGCATTGCCCATTTGTTTATAAACCGCATTATCATTATCTAATAATTTGTAAGTATCGGGAAAGCCCTGAAGTCTTGCACATTCTCTGGGCGTTAATCGCCGTGCTATTCCATTTTGAACAATGCCAAGCCTGTTTGTATCTGATGCAGTTAATGTAATGGAAATACTTTCCGGGTCTAAAAATTTAAATACTTCAAAAGACATATTTCCAGCTACCGGATTGTATTTATCGTCGTAGGCACTTAAATATTTTTTTTCTATTAATGAATTTATTATTTCTGCTAAATCATCTTTTTTGTAAAATGTTCGTATTTGCTCCATTGTCAAAGACTTACCATCTTGATGCGTACCAAATGTTTTCTTCCGACGGTTTCCAATCAATAAATTCAAGAATTCAATTTCATTTTTTGTGCATTCACCTCGTATTCCTAACTCCCAAGAATGAATAGCTTGTCCACCTCTATAATCAATCAATCTATACCCATGAAGTTTAGAAAGGTCATTTCCAATAACTCTTTTCAGTCTTTCTACAAAATCAATTGTACACTCATATTTTTTAGGAACTTTATTTTCTAAAATATCTTTTACAACTCGAATTGTTTTGGGGGCTGCAAATAAAGAAGTTTGCCCATTTTGTTCTTTAAATTTATGAGAATCAGGCGCTCCAACGTCCGATTGCAAAGTGGTTTTGATAGGTTTTTCTAAAATTCCAAGAATGTAAATACGAACTCGGTTTTGAGGGACACCGAAATTACTACTATTTAAAAGAAAATATTCAACATTATATTCAAGACTTTTAAGGCTATTAATGATGGTTTCAAAAGTTCTTCCTTCGTCGTGCGTCGTTAATCCTCTTACATTTTCGAGCAAAAAACCTTTTGGTTTGTATTTGGAAAGTAGTCGCTCTACTTCAAAAAACAGCGTACCTCGCGTATCGCCAAATCCCTTTCTTTTACCGGCATAAGAAAAAGTTTGGCAAGGAAAACCCGCCAACATAAAATCAAATGGAGGCAATGCTTCAATTTTAGTTACATCAGAAAAAGGATTATGTCCAAAGTTGAGTTCATAAGAAGCACAAGCATTTTTATCAATTTCAGCTGAAAAAACACAGTCCGTTTGTATATCAAATTTTTTGCAAGCCTGTTCAAAACCTAATCGAATACCACCCGTTCCTGCAAATAAATCAATAAATGGTATCATAATACACTTTTTATCCATTTAGCTAATATCATGAATTCTTCGAGCGTATAAGCCACGGTGCAATCACTATAATTACAAAGAGTTGAAATCGCCGAAGACCTCTGAAAATTCCCTGCGCCATCCAGTATGTAAGCAATTTGGCATCCGTTTTTGTGCATAAGTGCTTGTCTTTCTGCTGTTTGTCCTGCTTTTCGCTCTATGGTGCTGTTGGTGGTAACCTGAAAGCTCACCTCAACTCCAACCTTTTTCTTTCCTTTTTCAACGACTATATCAAAAGGCATTCCTCCTTTTTTGTCATAACCTTCTAAGTGAATGTGTCCGTTTCTAATTATTTTATATTTACTGTCAAGCTCATTTAAAAGAAAATTTACAACTTCCGATTGAGCTAATTGCCCTAAACTATTAGCAGTTGCGCCTCCCGTTATGCGGCTTACGGTGATATATCGTTGTTTTACAAATCGTATTAATTCATCTTCATTGCCCAGCATCGTGCCAATTTCACAAGCCACCAAACCCGCTCGGTCGGCGTGTTCGGAAGTAGAAGCAAATAACAGCAAGGCAATCATATCGCAAATTATATCACTTAATGTTTTTTCTATGATAAGTCCTTCCCCATCAATGAATAACTTTTTGTTGTTCAAGCCATTCAAGGGAAGTGCTTTAAATTCGTACCGATAAGATTGCTCTTTCCAAATGAAATCAAAAAAATACTTTTCTTCTTTATTTTTGGGGAAAATATCTTTAAAAGACCGACCCAATCGTTGAATGGGTTCACCGCCATAATCTGCTAAAACGGCTAAATGTTTCAAAAAAAGATTGGCTGGGTATTTTGCGACCCTTATTAAATCGAACAATTGAAAAGGGTCATTTTTACTCAAAATAATCAATCTTAAAAAATCTTCTTGCGAT
>CAZJXN010000037.1:0-37480 GCA_964549655.1 uncultured Saprospiraceae bacterium | reverse complement strand
TTACCGTTTACCTAAACTCTCTCCCAGCTTTAGAAATCCAGTAATTCGCTACCCAGCTATATGCAAAAATACCCAGCGCAAAAATAAGAAAGAAAAAATTGGCTGCCGGTAGAAAAAAGGGAATCGCACCTACCACACCAAGTACAATTGCATAAATACCGAGTGCTCGTCGCGCCTTGCTATCGGGGTCTACGTTGAATGCGCCGCCTACCGGAATGAGCATTACACCCAGAAAAATGAATAAATAATTTAAGTCTCCACTGCCTGTTATTAAAGAAGCTACCAAACTTAATAACGAACCGGCTGCCAGTGCTGCTGCGATATTAGAACCCAAAATTTCATCTTTCGTCAATGCCAGTTTGCCCAAGGGATGCAAACGTAGAAATAGGTTGGAAACCGGTTTGGCAATCCACGACGAAAACACAAAAATTACATACGCCGCAATCAATGGAAACAGCAACGGCTGTAGTGCTGGATACGACCGCGAAAGCCCAATCAATACTCGATACGCAACATAAATGCCGATGATAAAAAACCATTGTCCTTGTTGACTCATCTTCGCCGACCACAAAAAATAGCGCAAGATGAGCGCGTATAATGGATTTTGCGCTTTAATCGCCTCTTTCAATCCGTGCCGAGCAAAGTCGTTATCCGGCGCGAGGCGCAGTGCTTCCCGAAAACTATCTACCGCTATTTTATACTGTCCTTTTTCAATCTGCACCCAGCCTTTGTTGGCGTGCGAATAGGCATTTTCTGGGTCTTGGTGCAAGGCGTAATCAATTGTTTCGGCCGCTTCCTGTCGGCGGTTGAGCTTTACGAGCGCTTGTGTGCGCATATTGATGAGTTGCACATTTTCTGCATCCAATGCCAAGCCACTTTCGGCTGCTTCGAGTGCTTCTTGCCATTTCTCTTCATAAAATCCTATACTCGCCGACACCAGATACATATAACTGTTTAACGGATTCAAACGCAATCCTTCTGTCACCACTTCCCGCGCTTTTTTCGGCTGCTTGGTGTATAAATACGCTCGGCTCAAGGTAAAATACAAACTCGGAATTTCCGGTTCCAGACTTACGGCTTGTTGGCTATATTGTAGTGCTTCTACATAGCGATTGTCCTGAATACACACTTCCGCCAGCAGCATCAGCGCGATGGCATCGTTGGGGTCTTCTGACAATGCTTGTTTGAATTCCCGCTCTGCTTCTGGGAGGCGATTTTGTTCGAGTAAAAGGCGACCGCGTTCGAGGTGGTGGTTCATGTTTAGTTGATTTGTACCACAGCCTTTAGGCTGACTTCGTCTCCCAACCTTCAGGTTGATGAGATGCGTGGCAGACTAAAGTCTGTGGTACGATTTCAGGCTGGAAGCCTGTGCTACTTTTTCAAATAATCCAAAATATCATCATATAATCCGCTTTCATTTGCAAACAACGCATAATTTTTCGCCGTGCCAAACCATTCCTTCGTGGTCGCTTTGTGCTTTTTCAAGGCATTTTCAAAATCACCAGTTTCGAGCGGCGTGGGAATACCTTTGCGCATTGCCTCTTCCAATTTGGATTCTATAGCAATGTCCACAATAGCTTGAATATCAGCACCGGAGAACTCGGCGGTTTTTCGCGCCAAGCGATTAAAATCTATATTGCCAAGCGGTTTCTCCTGCAATTGAATTTTAAAAATGGCTTCGCGTGCGGATTCATCCGGTGGTGGCACAAAAATGATACGGTCAAATCGTCCCGGTCGTCGAAACGCAGCGTCCAAATGCCACGGCGCATTCGTAGCAGCGAGGATGAGTACCCCTTCGTTGTCACCTTGAATGCCGTCCATTTCGTTCAAAAATTGATTAATCAAATGTCTTCCGGCACTTTGGCGCATATCGCTGCGGCTGGCACCGAGGGCATCCACTTCATCAAAAAACAGGACACACGGCTTCATCGAGCGAGCTTTTTGAAACAACGCACTCAAATTCCGCTCACTTTGTCCAATATACATATCCAAAATTTCACTAATTCCAACCGAAATAAAACTCGATTGAATTTCCCCCGCTGTCGCTCGTGCGAGGTGCGTCTTGCCACAGCCCGGCGGACCATACAACAAAATCCCACCTCCAATTTTTTTACCATACGCCTTATAAATATCGGGATGCTTGAGCGGATGAATAATTTTCAGTCGAATTTCTTCCTTCACTTTGTCCATGCCGCCCACACTATCGAACCGGATTTTTGGACGTTCTACTTCCACGCTATTGCCTTCGCTATCATCGTCATACTCATTTCCTTGTCGCAATTTGATTTTTTCCGGCTCGCCGTACGTACTGGATTTCAATTGCAAATTAATATCCGATTCTAAAAAAGCATCGCGCAAATTCGGGTCAATCAATACCGCTTTTTCGTAGGCTTCCTGAGCTTCGGGCGCTTGTTTGGCTTTCAATAATAATTTGGCGTACAGTAGCCACACGCTCGCAGGCGGCGCAGGCAATTGTACCAATTCTTCAATTACTACCAATCCTAATGCCAGTTTTTGCTGCTCATAAAAGACATTTGCCAGACCAACTTTTAGATTTATGTCATTCGGCGAGAGGCGTAACGCTTCTTTCCATTCGATTTCCGCTTCCTCGTAGCGCTTGTGTTTCATTAGGGCATTTGCTAAGAGTTTGCGCAGCGGCACGTTGTCGGGGGAGTTGCGCACCGCGTCTTCCAGTTCACTCAGTTCATTCAGTTCCATGTAGGTTATTTAAAATATTTGTCCAAAGCTATGGGATATAGCGGATTTTGGCAAGGGAAGTAGCTGGAAAGTGGAATTAAATTTTGAGAGAATTATTACAATAATTTGATGCAGAGCAGTTTAAGAAAAAATTTCTTTCAGCGGAAGCGTGATATTCAGGTTTTTATCTTCTAAAATGTCTTCGTCTGCGAAAGTATCATATTCGTTTTCGTTAAAATAGATGTAAATGGTTTTGAAAGTAGGAATAATCAACCACAAAGATTTGACACCCAATTCAAAATACTGCGGCTTTCGGTCCAATATTTCCTGAATGTTTTGGCTGGGCGATAAAATTTCAATGACACCAAGTGGAGCATCTTTCATTTTAATCTCGTCATTTTGCCAATTAAGTTCCATCGTTGGATAAATGGCAATATCAGGCGTTCCTCCCTTACCAGATGGAAGCTGAATAGTTAATTCCGTAAAAGCTCTATACTTATCTCGATAATTTGCTCGTAGCAAAAAACCAATATTAATTTCCAAGGCGGCGTGTAATTTACTGGGCATAGGTTTTCCACGTTCAATTTCGTAGTCTGATTTTATTTCAACCGCTTCCATACGCTGCTTTTTTATGAATACAAATATAACGCTTTTTGCGTGCAAATGTGGCACATTTTTGAAATGCGCCACATTCATTCGTGCCGAAAATACATCAAAACCGCCCCAAATAATGTAATCAACGCAATCAAAACCGTTGCCATTTTGATGGAATAGCGCATATGCCGCACGAAAATTTCAATATCTGCTCGGAAAGCCGGATACTTTGGATAAATCTCCTCTTCCATCTTTTTTGAATTAAAAAAATGTACCGCATCAAATTCTACCCGATTCTGTACCAGCCTTTTATACACTTTCAGCACGCGCACGCGAAAGTACACATTCAAAAATAACATCGCTACAAATAAACTCAAAACTATGGAAACTAATAAAATGAACATTTTTTTTACTTTTTACGAAGGTACGCAGACCTGACAGGTTTTTAAAACCTGTCAGGTCTAAATCACGAACAATCCGCGAAAATCCGCCAAATCCGCGTCATCCGCGTTCCAATTACGCAACAAGCGAAAGAATCAAGAGAAATTATAACCTATTCCACACGAACTTTCTTCAACTCATTATTTCCATTAAAAACCGGAAAATACATCTGCTCCACTTTCACCGGATTCAACGTGTAATTTCCCGTAAAACGCGGCTCCAATTCAATCGAAAACGTGTAATTTCCTTCCGGTAATTCCTGACAAAATATCGCCGTTTTTTCTTTAAAATATTCGCGATGCACCTCTGGAAACCTCCAGCCATTGGACTTTTCAGAGTAAGAACAACTTGCTGGAATTGGAATTTCTAACATTACATATTCCGTTTTTGTTTTTACATGTACTTCCACTTTTAGCGTCACTTTTTCGCCTTGTTTTAAATAAGCAACTGGTTTTCCATCTTGATATAATGTAGTTTTGATTGTAAATAAACTGTCTTTTATAGCTGGATTTGGATTGAAAAAATGCTGATACGCCGTAAAAAATAGCGGCGTGTTGCCGGATTTCACAATAGTTAGGTCCTGATTGGCGGTGTAAGTAGCGCGGTGGCGCGTACCCGAAATCTTTGTCCCATTGATAGATAAGTAGGTAGTGGAATCGTTAGTTGCAGCGTTTTCTTCCAAAAGCTCTGGCAGAATCGTTTGCAAAACCAGTGCCGTTTTAAACGTATTATCCCAACCGAGACGGGCATTACCTCTTTTTTGCTGCAAAAAATACTGCCGAATGGGCGAAAGTTGCTCCTTTTTACCGGCGGCACGCAGTATTTCGTAGGCTAATAGGGTAGGATGCATGGTTTTGCTGTACCAATAAGAATCTTCCTGTGCCCAAAAAACGGAGCCAAAGATGTCTTTTTGCTGATGCTTATAAAGGCTATCCAATGTGTACTTCCAACCCAATTTTTGCTTGACTCGAATGGTCATAAACTGCTCATACAAATCCAAATCCATTTTGTCCAACCTTGCCAACGACGCTTCAAAATCAAACGGCACTTCCGATTCTGCAAGTAAATGGAGTGTGTAAACTAAATTGCTTGGATGTAACTCTTTGGTATTCGATGTAATAAATTGTAAAGCCTTCTCCAATGCCTTACTCTGAAAACCTGCTTTTTTCGCCTCGTGAAAGGCGCTTGTTACATACACCGTCATCCAGTGATTCCAGTCATTGCCTGACCACCAACCCCAAGAGCCGTCTTTGTTTTGACTTTTCTCCAAGCGCTCTATCATGGCGGTAATATTTTTGGTTCCGGTATATTTTTTACCTAATTGTTCACTGATTTTTTTATCCATTAGCAGCGCCAACAAGCGACTCGCAGTCTGTTCATTACAGCCATACGGATAATCTTTCAAGCCCTCAATATCCCGCAGAATCGTGTGGAGCGCATTGTTTTCTACATATATTTCCGCATTGCCTTGCGCATGTAATGGCTTGAGAGTGAAGCTGGTATCTTTGTTTAAAACATAAAAATAACCGTTCGTCTCCTCCAGCCCTTTCCGAAAAATGGGAATGCTGCGCTGCTCACCGTCCAGATACTCGCCCATTTGTAATGTATATGTAACTTGCAGACTATCCTGTTGCGCAGGTGTAATAATGTTCGCTTTTTCTATTAAACCATCCGTTACATTTGCTTTATTTTCTTGTAATAACTGGTCGCCGATTTTAAAAGAAGTTGCTACCGCCAACGTATCATTCGTATAATTAACCGATTTTCCTATGATATCTGTTTCATCGCCTTCCACCAAAAAACGAGGCATTGCGAGCTGTGCCAGCAAAGGTTTGTAGGATTTGGTACTGCCATAAGCCACGCCCGCACGGAGTTTTCGATCCATGCCCAGTACAAATGTATTCCAACTGGTAATGTTATCAGGATAAGTGACGGTGAAATACGCCTCGCCATTTTGGTCAGTTATCAGATTGGGTTGCCAATATGCATAATCTTTAAAATTAGAACGAATACCGCTGCTTTGTAATAATTCGGGATTAGACAAATCTAATTTAGCTTTAGCATTATTATCCATTCTTACACCATCTATATAATAATATTCTCCAAGAGACCTTGACCCTCTTATTTGAATATCACTTGGATTTATGGTTAGTCCTGCGGCTTGAGCTTGTAAATTGTCAATAGAGACACTAGAAATGGAAGAAGTTAGATTCTTGCTACTTGCGATACCATAGCCGGTTACCACTACCTCACTCAATGCAGCACCCGAATTATCTAATTTTACATCTACAATCGAATTGTTTTTATTTACATCCACCTCACTCGTATTAAATCCGGTATAACTCACTACAATGGTTAGGTTTTCCAAATCATAAGGAATCGTAATCGAATAATACCCGTCTATATCCGTAGCAGTGCCAGTGGTGGTTCCTTTTACCCAAACGTTCGCGCCTATCAGCGGCTCGCCACTTTCATCTAAAATATATCCTTGTATTACATTGCCAAGAGCATTGGGAATATCAAATTGCTCCTGCCATCCAATGTCATCGTTTTTATCAAATAGCGGTGTTGTATGAAATAATTTGGCTACAATACCTACCGTATCTTGCTGCCATATAATGTTACTAAAATTATGATACAACAAAGTATTTAATTTAATTTCAACTTTTTGTCGATAAATTTCATGTAAGTTATTCACTAAAGTAAGGGTATAATTGCCAACTGGTAAGGGTTCAAATAAAGTTATATTGGGTTGAAATCGGTCTATCAAGGTGGAAGAATCTTTTACAAGTGCCAACGCAATCAGGTGTTTCTCAGCAGTCGGTTTATAAAAAAATTGATAAATGCCGCCCGTGTCCACCCCATTTCTAAAGTAAGATTGCAAAGGAATATTAATCAATAAATTTTGATCAATATATTGAATATCAGACGGTTTATAAACGATTTGCCCTGGCTTTTTAGGTGCTAATTTTTTTGGCAACGGCATCTTTTTGTCAAAATATTGGGACGCATACAGACGCTCCCGCCGTGGCAAAATGGTGTACTCAAAGCCGGATTCAAAAAGAAATTGACTTCTAAAACTATTTTGCTCCACATAATGCGTCCGCTCCATTAGGTTAAAAGGTCCGAAGATTATTGGAGTGTTATCATATCTTTTAGTATCATTTGTCAATGTAAAGGAATGGATAGCACTGGAATTTTGCCAAAGATAATACGTGGAAAGTGCCAATGATTTTTTTAGCAGCAACAGCATTTTTCCTTTCAATAATGTCCGTTCCGGCTGGGTTAGTGAATCGGGCATGGGCTTACGGTGAATCAACGTATCCTGTGCAAACCCCGTTTCATCAATCGAAAATTCGAGTTTTTGCCCTTTTTTCAATAGTACGCTGTCAATCCAATATTCATATTTCGGGGTGCGAATGGTGATTAAATTATAACCTTCTTTCTCGACGAAACTATACGGCGTGTTATTATCTGCTTCATAATAATAAACCAATTTTCGATTGCAATAAATCATAATGATCGGTTGGGATTGCCCTTTATTTACGACATAAGGTGAAAACTGCGCTACATTCCTGTAAAAACTGTCACTTGTAATTGTGTCATAATGGGCGTAAAAAGATTTTTCAGCAAAGCGTAATTGGTAATACAATTGGTCTTGCAATTGAAATTTTTTCAACCATTCTTTCGTCAGCGGGTGTTTTCTATTGAAATGAGTTTGCCGATCTAATTCAAAATTTTCATACTTTTTTAAAGGCTTAATTCGCTTATAATCAATTTGTACGGGCGAAAAACTACCGGCAGAGTTGAATTGTGCATTTACCGCACCCGCCGTGAGATTTACACCCTGCACTTTTTTATTCTGTTGGTCATTTACTTTTACCTTTACTTGCGTTTGCGCGCCGGGCAACACTTTTGTAGATTGCTCTACCTCAATATTTAATATATTTTTAAAAGATTGAATAATTATATCTCTGCTTTCCGTTTCACTGTCCCACAAGTATTGATAACGTAAATGATAAGGTCGCTGACTTTTATCTTCGTGCTGCCACTGAAATTGCGCTTCGCTGGTTTGTCCTTTTTTAATAATATTTTCTCCTTTGCTTATCCAATAATTTACCGGAATTTGATGCGGATTCGTAATATTTATAAAAACAGAATCTTTTATGTAATTACCGAACGCAGCAACGCTGGCTTCTTCATCGCCGACCGAAAGGCTTTGCCAAATATTTTTATCAATCGTAATGGTGTAATAATCTGCAAATGGATGTAACTTTTCTTTTAGCGGTAATTGCACCGTTTTAATAAAGTCAATATTTTCAACGCCAGAAATTTCTAATTCCGCGTCAATGGGCACCGATTTTTCCCCTTCTTTATAATCCGCGATGATGTAACCATTTTGTAATTCCATTTTAATCGTTCGCAGTAGAGCGGCATAACTTACGTTTACCATTTTTTCGTGTAATTCTCCATTACTATTAGTAAATGTTGCCTTGAATTGAATATCCAACTCCGCATTTGGCAGCAAGCTATCCGGGAAAATAATTTGAGTTGCGTCGCGCGTGTCTAATGCTTGCGTGTATGTCCACATCGTGTCAGGAATGCGAAGTTCCGCCACGTCTGTTGATTTCAAATTACCTCTTAACGCTACAATTTTGACCTCGCCGTCAGGAATCGTAAAACCATTTTTATCTTTTCCTTCGGCAGTTAAAATAATTTTTTCACCTTTTTGATACGCTGGCTGCGTGCTGGAAAACGTGTAATCTACTTCGTCTAATTGATAATCTTCGAGTTTGAAAGTATGAGATAAGCCATTATTATATTTTGAAGTGGCATCTTTTATAGTAATATAATAATTTTTATCTAATTGTAAAGAATCGGTTAATAGTAGATTAAATATAATTGAACCATTTTCATTTGTTAGAACCGTTGTATCTATAACAAAGTTACCATAACCCCCATCTTCTTGAATACTTAACTTCAATTTTTTCTTCCAATATTTTCCCTTATTGTCGGCCACATAAGCCTTTAATTGCAAAGTATTATCATGCCTGTAAATCGGTTTATTGAGCGCGATATACCCTTTAAGTAACTTTGGTTTTGGTTTGATAGGATTGAGCCGCTTCCAGTTAATATGCCAATTATCATATTGAAAACCTTCTCTAAAATAACGATAAATATTCTTACTCCAGCGCACGGGAGTCATTACATAATATCCAAAGCGCGTCTGCTGAAAATGGCGATTATACCGATAAATATTTTCTTCCTCCACTTCATAAAATACCACCTGTCCTTGCGCCGCTACTTTTAACAATCCCCCTTTTTTATGTTTGGGTAGCCGATAACTTTTTGTAGCCGCATCATATTTTATACTCTTATTATTCAACCAGACATTTGCATTTAGTAATTGCCCGGCAGTATCGAGCACTTGAATGGCAAAATCGCGTTCATTATTGAGCACAATGGTAGAGAGCGTCGTATAATCTATCAATGATAATTGAAGGTCTTCTTGATTGGCGGAAGCATAGATGTAATAACCTGGCTCCAAATTATTAAGCGTATCATCATTGCCAACCAAGAATTGACAATCGGCAGGGGTAAGTTTAAACGTATCGCTGCGTATTTTCTGCTCGTACGCTTCATTCGAGAGGCGATAGACTAAAGTAATATTGGAAGATTGGGAAATACCTTCTAAAGAAAAGACAAGTAATAAAACGATGGGGAGTAGTCGCATGATAATTTTGTTTAAATGGATGTATAATGGAGAAACGAGCGGCACATCCATTTAGCTGCTGCGAAAAATGGTAAGTGAAATGACAATTGAGGGGAAAGTAGTGTTTTTGTATTAATGTGTTTTTGTTCGCTTAATACATGAACACAATTTATCACCCTTGTATAATTTTAAATGCAATGGCTCGACCGTATTGTTAAAATATTTAAATACTAAGATGGGCAGTTTGGATAGCGCCTTTTATAATAAAATATTGACCTAAAATGTAAGTGAGCATAATAAAAAAACCAGCCAATGGAATGGCGGTTGGGTCATAGAATTTGTGGAAAGCGAGTAGGCTGTCTGAGATGACAAACAAAAGTGTACCGCCAAAGATGGATTGAAAAGCGGCAGTAGAAATGAGCCGACGCAAGTTGAGCGCGCTGATCGCCATGCCGATGATGACTGCACTGTAAATGATAACCGGAACGCGCAAATCAACAGAAATCTTTGGAAAAAGCAGTAGGTTATACGCAATTAGAAATATTAAAAATGGCAAAATAAGTAGTGGTTGACGAGCTACATTTCCGTTTCTCACTTTCGGATAGCTCAAAAAAGCAGCGATGTAACACAAGTGCGCCAATAAAAAACTGACGAGTCCTGCTAAAAAAAATAAATCGTTTGTTTCAACAAAAAGTAGAAGCACGTCGCCAGCGGTGGATAAAAGCAGCCCTATAAAAATTAGATTGCGAAAGCGTTGAATTGTTTTTCTGTTAAAACGCAATAAAAACCAAACTGCCAACAAAGGCATCAATAACGGCTTTGAAAAAAAAGTAAGAATAGGGTTATTGGTCAATTCGCCAATCAAATTGACGACGCTATTCAGTACAAAAAGCAGCCAAATTAAACGGGAAATTCGCATACGTTATTCTTCATCAGGCGTGTCGTCTTCCTCGATGTCATAAATATTTGGCTCGCCTTCGGTTTTTTCCACACCTACTTTTTCCACGCGGTCCATAAAATCTATTGAATTATCCCAAAACTCTAAAAGGGTAGGTCTTAATCTACCAAAAACTTTCCAAGCCATCGTTGGATACTCCTTCAAATAAGGATAGGTCATAGAATCATCCAGCGTTTCCTGTTTTATAATATGCGCTTGTGTACCAAACCAAAGTAATAAACTAAATAGTAACGTCAGCAGCGAAGCCAGCAACGCACCGCCAGCTACTTGGTTGATAATGTTGACGTTAGCACTTATCATGCCTTGTGATAAGGCTTTGGAAACGAAACGAATCGCCAGCATCGTACCAAAAAACGCCAGCAAGAAACCCGCCACAAATAACATCGGATGGTCACTGCCCATCGCAGTTTCCAAAAAACGAGTCACAGCCGGAGAAAGCTTGAATGCTGCCAGCAACCCAAACAAATAGGACAGGATGGTAAAAACCGTCTGAATAATTCCTTTCGTAAAGCCAAGAAAAAATCCATAGCCCGCCACAATCAGGAAAAAAAGGTCTATCATCATATTGCTCAAAAATAAAATTTTGAGTACAAATTCTACTATATTTTAGATATTTTAACGCATTTCAACGATTAAAGAACCGTTTCCAGCTAGTTTTAGTTTATTTTTGCTTACTTGGCAATTCTATACTGCCCGTCGCGTTACTTATGACATTAAACCGCGTCAAAAGTCACATAGTTCCATAAATTATATAGAAAAAAGTCCTAAAGTTTTAAGTGCTGCCTTGTATTTCCTAAATTTGCTCAAATTCCAAAAACATGAAGTGTAAATTACCTTTTGCTTTATCTCTTTTCTTGTTGGTTGCTGCTTTCGCAAGTGCGCAAACCACCGCTAAAGTTGCCGTACCGCTCCCACGTGTGTTTCAACTCGGCACCAACGAAGCGGCGTACGATGCCTTGGCACAGAATTATGCCACGTCCCTGCTCGAAGTTTCCAATAATGATATGAAAGTCGCCTTCGACAAGTGGCTCGAAATGATGAAATCACTGGAAGAGTACGCCAAAAAAATAAATTTTGACATCAAAGGCGTAAAAGTGCGCTTGCATGTTTTTTGGGACGAAGAAGGCAACATTGACCACATCGGCTACGTCTTCCGCACCAACTCGCGCAACGTGCGCAAAGAAGAATTCGGCGCGTTCCTGTCCAGCTTCTCGCGGCAGTACGTTTTCCCCGTCACCAGCAAACAAAAATTCTCGCATTATACAATCGCCACTTTCCCGACGTACTCTGAGAAAGCCGGTTGAGTATTATTGGGTTTTTGTGTGAAAGTGTTTGGGTCGCTTGTTGCGTACTTTTACATTTAAAATTTTACATTTTGACTTTTTCAGGGCGTGACCCCGCTGCCTGCCGAAATCTGGCGAATGTTAGGAGTAGGTCGTATTTCAGCAGGCAGCGGGGTCGGGCTATCCGCTCTTTCCGCCCTGCGGGACGGAACCGCTGCTATCCCTCACGCGAATCCCCGTTTTCAATTCAAGCGGGCATTATTTTCGTTTCCCAAAATTGCCCTCGACTACCGACACAGGCGGAATTTGGATTCGTCTGATTTTTGTCATAAAAAACGATTAAACTGTTATATGCTCTGCGTCCTCTGCGGTAAAAAAAATGCGGTGAGCGCTGTAAAAGTCAACAAGTAACAAGCGAAAAATATCCCAATATCTAAATATCTCAACTTCCCAATATCCCAATATCCGATTTCCAACCTCCAGCCTCCCACAATAATTTTCTTCGTTTAAACTAAAAGTCAGGGTTAAAAATCTTTTATTTGCACTCGAATTGCAAAAAACACAAACAACATGATAAAAATCCTCGCTAACGACGGCATGCACCCCGACGGATTATCACTGCTCGAAGAAGCGGAGTATCAGGTGGATATAGAAAAAGTGGCGCAGGAAGACCTGCCCAAAGTACTCCCCGATTATGATGTCATCATCGTGCGCAGCGCGACGCAAGTACGCAAAGACTTGATTGATTTATGCCCGAATTTGAAAATTATCGCTCGCGGTGGCGTCGGACTCGACAATATTGATGCCGAATACGCCGAAAGTAAAGGCATTTTTGTATTCAATACACCAGCGGCTTCTTCACAGTCCGTGGCGGAATTGGCATTTGCACACATGTTTGCATTGGCGCGTTTTATACATCAGTCCAATCACCACATGCGGATTGGGGGCGATTTCAATAAACTGAAAAAAACGTACTCCGAAGGTTTTCAATTACGCGGTAAGACTTTGGGTATCATAGGCTTCGGACGAATTGGACAAGAAGCGGCACGTATCGGTTTGGCGCTTGGTATGAAAGTACTACCCGCAGATATTGCGGTGAATGAAGTAAATATTGACTTGACACTTTTCCACAGTGAAAATGTGAATTTTTCCATCACGATGGAGACAATGGATATAAAAGACGTATTGCGCACTTCCGATTTTCTTACGTTGCACGTTCCTTTTTCTGGTGGTAAACCGCTTATAGGCAAGGAAGAATTTGCAATGATGAAAAAAGGCGCGATTCTGGTCAATACTTCGCGCGGCGGTGTAGTAGATGAAGAGGCAATGTTGGAAGCATTAGACAGTGGAAAATTGGCAGGTGTCGGTTTGGATGTATTTGATTTTGAACCCAAACCTCGCAAAGAAATTCTCGACCACCCGAAAATCTCTATGACTCCGCACATTGGAGCAGCTACCCAAGAAGCACAAGGATTGATTGGCTTAGAATTGGCGGATAAAATTCTTGCTTTCTTTGGAGACGATAAATAAGTAGGCAGTAGGCAGTTTTCAGTGGGCAGTCCCGAATAAACTGCACCCTGAGAACTGCCTACTCACTTAATCATTTTCATAAACGTGCCGACCAGCCAACTGGAATCCGACTTGGTCAATGAATCCAACGTTGTATCTGCTTTACCAGCAAACAATTTCACTTCTTTAATCATCTTGGCGAATTCTTCCGATTTTTCATCGGTCACTTCTATATCTTGCAATTCTTCCAGCACGCGCAGCATCGGCTCCAGTTCTCGCTTTTTGCGCTGAATGATGATATTTTTCACCACTTCCCACATTTCTTTTTCTGCTACAAAGTATTCTTTGCGCTCGCCCGGTTTTAACTTTTTGTGTACCAACCCCCAATCCATGAGTGCCCGCAGGTTCATATTGGCATTGCCACTAGAAATATCTAATTCTTTTCGAATATCTTCGGTCGTCAGTGCCTCTGATGCCACCAACAGCAGCGCGTGTATCTGCGCCATCGTGCGATTCACTCCCCAATTAGACCCCAGCGTACCCCACGCCTGAATAAACCGTTCTTTCGCATCCTCAAACTGCATAAGCGCTTTTAATTAAATTTCAAAACGTTCAGAAAATTGAATAACTCCAAAGTAAATAGCAATAGCATGGAAATTGTTTAGGAAAAGGTACTTGGTATTTGGTACTCAGTATCACATCTAAATGCCAAATACTAAATACGGAGTACTAATCTTGATAAAAAGGCAATTTCACTACCTTCGCCGCTAATCTCTTTTCACCGGCTACCACAAAAACCTCCGTATCTGGCGTTGCAAATTCCGTCTGCACATAGCCCATCCCAATCGGGATGCCCAGCGAGGGCGACTGCGTACCAGAAGTTACTTTGCCAATTTCGTTACCATTCGCATCTTCAATCAAATAATCATGGCGCGGCACGCGGCGGTCTTGCACTTCAAAACCCACCAATTTGCGCGGTACACCTGCTGTTTTTTGCTGTTTTAAAAATGCAGCATCTATAAAATCTCCTTTTTGCAATTTAGTAATCCAACCCAAACCTGCCTCCAACGGAGAAGTCATGTCGTCAATGTCATTGCCATACAAACAAAAACCCATTTCCAAGCGCAGGGTATCGCGCGCACCTAAGCCAATTGCTTGAATATCAAACGATTCGCCAGCTTCAAATATCGCGTCCCATATTTTTACAGCACTTTCATTATTGACGTACAATTCAAAACCGCCCGACCCGGTGTAGCCCGTCGCCGAAATCAGCACATTGTCAACACCTGCAAAAGTCCCTTTTTGAAAGGTATAATATTTCATGCTTTTCAAATCCACGTCCGTCAAGGATTGTAGCACTTCTGCTGCCTTTGGACCTTGTACCGCCAGCAGTGCCGTTTGCTCCGAAATGTTTATCAATTTTGCATCAAACGTATTGTGTTCATTCAACCAATCCCAATCTTTCTGCATATTCGACGCATTCACCACCAGCATAAACGATGCATTATTCTCGCCGCTCATATCTTCCGGCAACCGATACACCAACAAATCATCCACAATTCCACCTTTTCCATTTGGCAAACAAGAATATTGCGCTTCGCCCGCTTGCAATTTTGACGCATCATTGGAAGTTACTTTTTGAATCAAATCCACTGCCTGTGCGCCTCTCACGATGAACTCGCCCATGTGCGACACGTCAAACACGCCCACGCTCGTGCGTACCGCCTTGTGCTCTTCGCTAATTCCATTATACGAAATCGGCATATTATAACCCGCAAATTCCATCATTTTCGCGCCCAGGGCGATGTGTTTTTCGGTCAGCGGCGTAGTTTTCATTTTTAGTGCTATGGTTTTACCGTGTTAAAGTGTTTTTGTCTTGAACCTCCCGCAGATTACGCAGATTTCGCAGATAAATAGAGAAAATCTGCGCCATCTGCGGGAGAAAATTGTAATACGGGAAGTCCAAATACCCTCTACCCTTATCCCTCTACTGAATAAGAACCTTCTCAATCACCTCTCCGATGCGTATTTCATGCACGATATTCATACCCTCCATCACGCGCCCAAAAATCGTATATTTTCCATCCAAATGTGGCGTTGGAGAATGCGTGATAAAAAACTGAGTTCCTTCCGTATCGGGTCCGGCGGAAGCCATGCCCACGTAGCCCTCGCGGTCGTAATACGCCTGCGCTACCTCCGAGCGAATCGAATAATCCAAACTGCCATACCCATCGCCACGCGGACAGCCGCCTTGAATGACAAAATTCGGGACGACGCGGTGAAAATTTTTCCCATCAAAAAAGCCGTCTTTTGCTAATTTTACAAAATTGACGACCGAACCCGGCGCGATATCTGGCAGGAGCCGAATCGTGATGTCACCTCGCTTGGTACGCAAAATTGCTTTGGGTTCTGGATTCAAATTTTTATAAACTTCCCAATCTATCAGATGATTAAAATCTGGTTTACGTGGCTCGGTTTTCTTTCCTTCAAAAAAATCAATGGTTCGTTGCAATTCATTATACGTCTCCATCTCTTGCGGCAATTTCAATGTTGCCAACGCGCGATTTAAAAAACCCAAGCTATCCAATTGTACTTTAAAATTTCGTTCTGGCGTACGTAAGGCTCCGGCTGCAACGGCTATCATTCCAGGGTCGCCGCTTAGAATGGCTTGTTTCAAATAAATTGCCATTTCTTTGGCTACAATTTTGCTCGAACCGAAAAATCGTCCATAATTTTTTTGCTCACTCAATGCTGCCAATGCTTCTATACTTCCTGTCTTCACTGCCGGATGTTTCGATCCAAATCCTTCTCTTTGAATAAATCGAAAATTCCAACCCCACTCGCCTAAGGCTTTTAAAATCGCGGCTTTGTGATAAGGAGAAACTGCTTGCGCAAATCTCCGTCGCAATTCATTGTTGACTGCTTCCCGATAGACACCGGAATAACTCGGCAAATGTCGAAGCGCTGCCGCGTATAAATCCACTTGCACCTGCCAGTTCAGCGCGGTGTCTTTTGCCATGCGCCAATACGCCGTCGCATCTTCTGGAATGCCATTGCTAACAAAAAACTGCGCTGCCGTAGAAGCCACGTGTACACTTGGGTCGCGCAAAGCACGGAGCGCAGTGGCTTGTACATTCGCGTACGAAAAATTGGTCAACGCTTTAAGGATATTACATTTGACGCGATAATCGGTCTCTCGATTGTATAATTGTAATAAAGCGTTTCGAGAAGGAGCAGTCTTCGCCTTTCCAAGCGCAACCGCCAACGCCATGCGGATATCTGGATTATTTTCGCCATTAATAGCCTGCATCAAAGGAAGTGCAGCCAAACTATCAATTTGTAAACCGCGTGTTCTCGCCAAATAATTTACAGCTACATATCGCACACTTTCAGGATAAACGGAATTGCCAGCCAAATACAGCATCCGGTCGGTCCCTGCTTGACTTACAATCGGCGTGTCACGATTCATAAAACGATAAATACCATAGACTTGTCCTTCCAGCAGGGCGGTATCTTTGGGTTGGTAGGATTTGATGGTGCTTAAAAATTGTAGACTTTCGGCGGTGCCACATTTGCCGATGGCTTCGAGAATAGCTCGATTCGATTTTTTATAAACGCCAGCAGTATCGCGGCTTTCAAAGGCTTGAATGAGTAAGGGTTCGGCTTGTACATTATAAGTTTGCCCTAAAGCGTAAGCTGCGGCAGCGCGTACTTCTGCCACTTCATCTTTTAATAGAATTGCCAGACTATCAATGGCTTCCGGCTTTCGAATAGAGCCAAATGCCGCTGCCGCCAAATATCGAAACGTGGGATTAGGATGCCGAAAATACGCGTACAAACTATCCAACTGCTGCTTATCCTGCAAATTCATTACTTTTTGAAACTGCGGGTCTTTCAAGTCCAGCTTGATGTCGGTCATCTTTTCTTCCGAAGGCGGTACGCAGCCGATTTGCCACAGCGCATACGTCAACAACAGTGCTACAATCCATTTTTTCATAGTGGTAATAGGCGTTCAGGTTCTGTTGGTAAAGATAGTAAAATGCAATGTGCCAATGTGCTGATTTGATAATATGCTAATAAATCCTCGGCACATTATAGTTAAATCGGCACATCAGCACAACTTGTCCTCGCCATTAGCGGGCGAATCGGCACATTAACACATCAGCAAATTAGCACATTAATTCTCATTATCGTCTAAATCTTTATTCTCTTGCGGTTCTTTCTTTTCTTGGTTTTCCTTGCTGGCTTGTTCGTCGCCAAAAATATCCTCGGTAAATAATTCTTCATCCACACCTTCGCGTCGGGAAGGTCCATCGCCTCGATAATTGGCACAATTTAATTCAATTCCTAAGTCACCAGCGGGTATTTGAAATTTGGCATTTACATCCCAAGCCACACTTTTATCATTTTCTAAGCGCTTGATAAACTCTCGGAAAAAGGGTTTGGACATATACGCGCCCTGTCCGTGTGTAATTGAGCGGAAGCGCACCCAACGGTCTTCGCCACCCGTCCATGTACCTACCACGAGGCGTGGCGTGATGCCCATAAACCAACCATCAACGTAGTCGTTGGTCGTGCCCGTTTTACCACCTACTTCAGTTTGAATACCCCACAGACCCGTGCCGGCGTATTTCAACATTTCTACCATTACATAATTGGCGTTTGGAGGCAAAGCGGCGCGTTCTACTGGCAATTCTTCATATATGACTTTTCCATTTCTATCTTCAATCCGAGTAATGAAAGTCGGTTTGTTATAAACACCATTATTGGCAAAAGTCACATACGCACCTGTCATTTCCATCACGGATAAGTCGGTGGCACCCAATGCAATAGAAGGAGTTTGCGGTACACGCAAGCGACCATTCGGATAACGCGCACTGCTGTCAATGCCCATCTGATTGATTAAACCACGTACCGGCTCTGTATCGCCCAATTGTTTCATCAAAAAAGCAGAAACGGTATTGATAGAATGGCGCAAACCTTCTTTGAGATTCACGGTAGAATAAGAATATTTGCCCGTCGAGTTGTTTGGAGTCCACGATTGTAGTAAACCAAAATTACCATCTCCGGGCGCAATCGTCACGGGCGCATCTTGCACTTGAAAACACGGCGACAATCCTTGAATGGCAATGGCAGTCGCATACACAAAAGGTTTGAAGGTAGAGCCCACTTGCCGATTGATATTGATGTGGTCAAATTGGAAATACTTATGATTGATACCGCCAATCCACATTTTGACGTGTCCAGTTACGGGGTCAACCGCCAAGCTACCCGTCTGCAAAAACATTCGATGGTACTTGATTGAATCCAGTGGACTCATCGTCGTATCGGTCTCCATTTTATTATTATAAGCGAAAACCGTCATGCGTATTTTGGTATTGAATTCTCGTGTAGCAACTTCCTGCAATTGCTCCCAGCGCGTGCGCAGACTCGGAAACAAAGCGTTTTCCAGCACGCGCCGATACTTCGCTGCAAGACTAGAACTGATGATTTTTTTCTGTACCAAATTCGATAAATAGCCTGGCTTTTCGTACTCGCGGATGATGCGCTCTACCTCGCGGTCGTCTTCGCTGAAGCGTAAATCGTCCACATCGCGTTGGAGGCGGTCTAAAATATCGGCGATATAATTGCTGCGTAGGGCTTGGTAACGGTCGGACTCGCGCACGAGTTTTTTCAACATTTCCGCGCGCACTTCCAGACTGGTTTCGTTGGGGGAGCTACTTTTGTATTTCCACGGGTCCATTTTGCGCCACGTCTGCCAGAAAGTTTTTTGCACATTTGCTAAGTGTTTCCGCATTTCTTCCTCGCCAATGCGCTGCATATTCGGGTCTATCGTGGTATAAATTTTCAGACCGTCTCGATAAATATCATAAGGTGTGCCATCTGCTTTTTTGTCGGCTTTAGTCGCTAAAACATCCTTCACGTACTTGCCCAGTTCCATTCTAAAATAAGGCGCGATGCCATCAATGTGCGTCTGCCGCGTGAAGTGTAAATCCAAAGGCTCTTCTCGAAGTTGCGCAAATTGGGACGCAGATAATAAGTTGTTTTTCTCCATTTGCCCCATCACCACATTCCGACGTTGCACTGCCATATCCGGTCTGCGCAGCGGATTGAACAAGGAGGGATTTTTCAACATACCAACCAGCATGGCTGCTTCGGGTATTCGCAGGGAATCGGGGTCTTTGTTAAAATAAATTTCCGAGGCCGCTTTGATTCCATAAGCGCCGTTGATAAAGTTGAATTTATTGAGGTACATCGCCATGATTTCCTCTTTGGTGTACTTGCGTTCCAAGCGCACGGCGATAATCCATTCTCGAAATTTTTGGAAAATCCGCGTCAAGCCGGAACCCTTTTCGCCTGTAAAAAGCAATTTTGCCAACTGTTGGGTAATCGTACTGGCTCCACCCGAACTGCTGTTTCCAAGTAAAAACGTTTTCACAAAAACGCGCCCTAACGCTTCAAAATCAATGCCACTGTGCTTGTAATAACGTTCATCTTCCGTTGCAATCAGTGCTTTCACAATATTGGGCGATAAATCGTCATAGCCAACGGGCACGCGGTTTTCGGTATAAAAACGTCCGAACACCTCGCCATTGTCGGCAATGATTTCGGAAGCCAGTTCACTTTTTGGATTCTCTAATTGCTCCACCGAAGGTAAGTTGGTGAAAGACAGAAATATAAACAGAAAGACGACCGCGCCCAGCCCGACAAAGGTGAGCCGCCACATCCATTTTACAATCGTCCGATAATTTTGTTGTGCCTCTTCTTCAAACAAATAATTCCGCCAATCTTGCATAGGTTTCTCTTTTGGTGTAGAATACAACCGCTCTCCGGCAATGTTTTTGTAAAGATATAATTTTCCTTGGATAATTTTAAATACTGAATCTCTGCGAAACCCGTAAAACTAAATGACTATTGAATAAACATTAATATTTTTAAATACGCGTATTGAATTGAGCTTCATGATATTATTTAGTTTATTTCTTTGCGATTAGTTTTTGTCACTTTTTTTCATTGCCAAAAAAAGTAACCAAAAAAGGCTAGGTTAATCAATCCTCTCCGGGTGATTAACCGGCAGCCGCCACTCCGTATTTCAAGTTAAAATATAAATTATTTGAAGTCAGAGTGTTACACGTAGGTTAAAATAGCTTTGGTGCACATACAATAGTACTCAGGACGCTGCTACGATCCTTCACCATTATAAAAACGAATACTGTCTAAAATATCTTCTACTTCACCATGTTGATTAATCACACAATTGCCAATGGGTTGAATTAAACTAAAATTGATACGGTCTTGCTCGTTTTTCTTATCGTTTTGCATGAGGTCTAACAAAATGTCAAAATCATTTTCTGGGATGTGCGTGTGACCGTAAAGCTGCGTTAAAAACTTTGTAATATCTTGTAAATCAGTTGCTGATAAATTTAAAATCTTGTGCGACAACCAGCTTTCGCAAATCATGCCAATCGCAATTGCCTCGCCGTGCAGCAAGGGATTTTCGGTTTTTAAAAATAGACTTTCGACCGCGTGACCAATCGTGTGACCAAAATTCAACGCTTTGCGAATGCCTTTTTCGAATGGGTCTTCTTCGACGATGCGCTGCTTTATTTCAAGCGATGGAATTACAAGTTTCTCTATTCCAATCCTCCAATCTTCCAATCTTCCTATCTTCTGCCACTGTTCTACATCTGCTATCAAACTATGTTTAATAATCTCCGCAAACCCGCTTCGCAACTCGCGCTCCGACAATGTTTTTAAAAAAATCGAATCAATAAACACCGCTTTCGGATTACAAAATAAACCGATACTATTCTTTACTTCTGCAAAATCAATGCCCAGCTTGCCGCCAATGGAAGCGTCTACTTGAGATAAAAGTGTCGTCGGAATTTGCACAAAATCCACGCCCCGCTTGAAGGTAGACGCACAAAAACCGCCCATGTCACCAATCACGCCACCGCCAAGATTTAACACCACCGCTTTCCGGTCAATGCCCGCCACCATGAGTTGTCGCCAAATACTTTGACACGTCTCTATATTTTTATACGCCTCGCCGTCGGGAATTTTGACAACTAAAAAATTTATATTTGTAAAATGTTGTTCTAGAGTGGGTAAGCAATATTTTTCGGTATTTTCATCGCACAGCACGACATGGCGCGAGTAACTTTTGTCTTGTAAAAATTGTGCCAAGCTTTCTTGAATAGAGCCGACGTAGATATTGTAATCGGAGAGTTGTAGAATTTCCATGCTGCGAAAATAAGAGGATTGGAGGATAGGAAGATAGGAAAATGTGTGCTAATCTTCCCATCCTCCAATCTTCCCATCTTCCACTAGAAAAGACCACGCCTCTGCTCGTGCCGAAAACAGTGCTTTCGTGCGCGCCCAAGTCGTTTTGAATAATTCGGAATGGCGATAATTTTCCAATGCTTCTTCATCGTCCCAGATGCTATACGTGAAAAAAATGTTTTCGGTGCGCCACAACTCAAGATGCTGACAGCCGGGGAAGTTGCGAATGCGTTGTTTGGTTTCCTCAAAAATTTGAATGAAATCGTCCGTTTTATTGGCTTGAAGTTGTAGTTTGACGAGTCGCTTTAACATATTTTTTTGTTATATAAAATTCGGAGTTGTACAAGTAAAGAGCGCCAAATCACTAATCACCAATCACAATTTTTTTTTACTGAAAATCAATTTGTACCACGTCTTCCACATTTAAACCCAATAAACTCGCGGCTTTGCCCATATTAATCGCAATTTCAATACAATCAGCAGAATTAAACAGACACAGGATTTCACCAATCGGCACATCATAATAGTTTTTAGAGAGGCGCGTAATCGGGTCGTGGCGTTTGAAATAGAGCGAGAAAGAGCGATTTTTTCCAATTTTATCAAATAATTCCCGACTGATATTGACAATCACATTTTCAAAATTATCAATATGAACGACCGAGCCACGAATGTGCGATTTGCTGGTAACCGGTTGTAAAGCAATGCGTTGTGCAATACTTTGTAATTTATTGCCAATTTTATTCAATGGATTTTGTGCGATGATGTAAGCAACGGCGTTGGAATAAATTTCTTTCAGCGGAAAGTTGCTGTTTTCTATTTTTGGCAATTCATAGACTTCGTCGGGCATTTTACCAAAGGCGAGCCAAAACAAGCCATTGTCGGGTCCGAGGAAGTAATGTCCAGCGTGTTTGATGATTATAAAACCTTGATGCGCATTGTCGAAGTCATTGATACTCAGGAGGTGAATCGTGCCTTCCGGGAAATTTTGCCACGCATTTCTAAAAATAAACGCTGCCTGAACTATATCGTAATTTTTAATGTTGTGCGTAATATCCACAAAATGGACTTGACTTTCGCGGCTGATAATACTGCCTTTTATGATGGCAACGTAGTAATCTTGATTTCCAAAGTCGGACGTGAAGGTGACGATTTGCATTCTAAAATTTACGATTTTAATAACGCTTTCCAGCTAAAAAATTTTGTAACTTTAAGCAAAAATAATCATTTAATTATTAGACAATAGATTTTAGATTTTAGACAATAGATATTGATTTTTAGACTGTACAGCATTCATGGTTTGTGCGAAATCTAAAGCCTACTATCTAAGGTCTAACGTCTCCAAAAATGGAGGAATATTGAGCGAAATTATCTTGACAGTCGAGGGCATTGACCCCGTGGAGTTGTACGGTGAGAACAACGTGAAACTCAATCTATTACGCAAAGCTTTTCCTGAATTGACGATTACGTCGAGAGGTAGTAATTTGAAACTTTCAGGGGAAAAGCAAGCGACGCAAAAAGCCAAATCGAAATTTGAAACGATGGTGCGCTTGTTGAAAGAAAACAAAGAATTGCCAACGCAAGTCGTAGAGGATTTGATGGGTGGCAGCAACCCGTTTGAAGGACGTTTGACGCCGGTCGAAAGCGGTAAAGTGTTGGTATTTGGTCCTGAAGGAAAGCAAATCCGCGCGAAAACCCGCAATCAGAAAAAAATGATTGAGCAGTCGGAGCGCCATGATTTGGTGTTTGCGATTGGTCCGGCGGGTAGCGGTAAAACGTACACAGCAGTAGCGCTGGCGGTGCGTGCATTGAAAAATAAATGGGTGAAAAAAATCATTCTCACGCGTCCGGCGGTGGAAGCGGGGGAGAGTCTGGGTTTCTTGCCCGGCGATTTGAAAGAAAAAATTGACCCGTATTTGCGACCGTTGTACGATGCCTTGGATGATATGATTCCGCAAGATAAATTGCAGCAGTTTATGACCACGAATGTCATTGAAATTGCGCCGCTGGCGTTCATGCGCGGACGTACGTTGGACAATGCGTTTATCATTTTGGACGAAGCGCAGAACTGTTCGACTATGCAATTGAAAATGTTTTTGACGCGTTTGGGACCTTCCGCAAAGTGTATCGTGACGGGCGACTTATCGCAGATTGACTTGCCATTTAGTCAAAAATCGGGTTTGCGGCGAGCGATTAATTTGCTGGGTCATGTGGATGGAATTTCGACGGTTTATTTGGATGCGGAAGATATTGTGCGCCACCGTTTGGTCAAAGAAATAGTAAAAGCCTACGAAAAATCGGATGCAGAAATGCGTCGTTTGCGCGATATTGAAAATGAAGAACTGGGACCGATGCCTCAAGATGTGCGCCAGCGCGATCGGGAGCCGAATTATGAGTATTCGTACTCGGATAATCGGAATCAGAATCAGAATCAGAATGGAAACGGACAGGCGATTGAGGAAGAAGAGGAATAATATGCCGATTTGCTGATAAGATGATCCCGCCGTGCGGGACAAGTTGTGATAATATTTCCCGTATTACATCAGTTGATTGGCATATTATTATCTGTATAGAAGTTTTTGTGAATGAGATAATTACACAGCATTTATAATTTAAACAACCATGATTTACAAAGTAGAAATAAACCCCTCGAAAGAAAAAGAATTTTTACAACTCCTACAAGCGTGGCAGAGTCTGGACGTGGTGTGGTCGTTTGGCATTTTAGCAGAGAAAAATGAGCAAGTGGTAGAAGATACGTACATCCCCTCCTGGGAACGAAAAAATGCTGCGACCCGCGATTATACAGAGGAGTATCGGGATTTGGTAGACTGAATTTTTGTGATAAGTGAAAGGTGATTAGGGATTGGTGAATCGAGGCATTCATATTAATAATTTTAGGGTATGACTTCTCAAATTAATATCAATCAGGAAAAAGAAGAAGCTGTTTTGCAGATTATGCGGGCATTGCAAGCAATGGGACATATTCATATAGAACCAGCGAATAGTCTAGCTTTAGAAATAGAAGATTTGAATGAAGACCAATTATTAGAATTACTAGAAGAACGCGCTAACAGCGAGCATTTTTTAACACACGAGGAAGCGACTAAATTTTTCTGATTTTGGAAGGAGATGAAGCAAAAATAAGTTGGGAGTTTTAACCTGATAATGTTAAAAAATCCGCGTCATCCGCGTTCCAATTAATGCAGTGAGGGCTGCCTCGAGCGAAAACTGCCTACTGCCAACCGCCCACTGTAAACTGTCTACTCTTCCTCGTTATCCCCAAAATACTTCCGTACCTTCTTCGCCGCCGACATCCCCACCACTGCTATCAATTCACTCATCAACGCTTCCCGAATTTTTTTTACCGAACCAAAATGCGTCAACAATTTCTCTGCCGTTTTATCGCCCACGCCAGCAATATTCGTCAATTCTGTACCCAAAAAATTCTTGGAACGTACATCACGGTGGAACGTAATAGCAAAACGGTGCGCCTCATTCCGAGCCTGTTGAATGAGTTTGAGCGATTCTGATTTTTTGTTGATATATAAAGGAATGGAGTCGTTGGGGAAGAAAATTTCCTCTAATTTTTTGGCAATGCCCACCACCGTTACTTTATCTGCAATACCGAGTAAATTAATACTTTCCATCGCCGCGCTGAGTTGCCCTTTGCCACCATCAATGATAATCAATTGCGGCAGCGGCTGTCCTTCTTGCAACAAACGGCGATACCGGCGATGCACTACTTCGGTCATAGACGCAAAGTCATTCGGACCCTGCACGGTTTTTATATGGAAATGGCGATAATCTTTTTTGGACGGCTTTGCATTTTTAAACACCACACACGACGACACGGGATTCGTACCTTGAATGTTAGAATTGTCAAAACACTCGATGTGCATCGGCAAATCTTTCAGGTGCAAATCTTGCTGCAAGGTGCGTAGAATGCGCTCGGCAGGCGTTTGGCGTTTGGTGGAACTCGCTTCATCGCGGCGTTTTTGTAACAAATAATATTGTACGTTTTTTTCGGAAAGCTCTAACAATTTCTTCTTATCGCCAATTTTGGGAATGGTAATTTGTAAATTTTTATCTGCTAATTCTACCTCAAACGGCACGATAATCTCCGGTGCAAAACTATTGAAACGCTCCCGCAAAATGGGAATGGTATATTCTAATAAATCTTGTTGGTCGTCGTCCAAATTTTTCACCAGCTCTTGCATGTGTACGTGAATGACCGCGCCATTTACTATTTTCAAGTAATTCACGTATGCCTCTTTTTCATCAGAAGCAAGCGAAAACACATCCACATCTTTGATAGTAGAACTTACTACGGTTGACTTACTTTGGTAATCTTCAAATGCCGAGAGCTTGTCTTTGAGTAATTGCGCGCGTTCAAACTCCAGGTTTTCTGCACATTGCTGCATTTCTTTTTTAAAATGACCCGTTACCGCGCCGAAATTACCTTTTAAAATATTTTTAATCTGCTGGATTTTTTCATTATAATTCTCTTCTTTTTCCAATCCTTCGCACGGTCCCTGGCAGTTTTTAATGTGAAATTCTAAACACACTTTAAACTTATCGGCTTCAATATTTTCAGGCGTTAGAGCCAAATTACAAGTACGTAATGGAAATAATTGTCGTATTAAATCCAAAATGGTTTTTAAGCGATTTTTAGAAGTATAAGGTCCAAAGTACGTGGAGCCATCTTTTATTACATATCGTGTAATGAAAATCCGTGGGAAACGCTCGTTTTTGATGCACAAGTAAGAATAAGACTTTGCGTCTTTTAAGGAAACATTATAACGCGGCTGATAATTTTTGATGAGCGTATTTTCTAACAGGAGCGCATCAGCTTCGGTTTCTACAATGGTGAATTCCAGATGATGCGCATTTTTTACCAGCACGCGGGTTTTGTAGGGCATATCCTTCCGGTCGCCAAAGTACGAGGAGACGCGGTTTTTCAAGTTTTTCGCCTTGCCCACATACAAAATCGTACCGTTCTCATCGAGGTAGCGGTACACGCCCGGCTGCTGCGGCAGCGTATCCGATAATGCTTTAAAATCTTCCCAAGTCATCGTCTAAAATTGCTAAATTTGTAGCTAAGATAACAAAATGAAAGGGTTGAAGTTGTTTAAAAATTTGAAAGGTTTTGAACTTTTAAAACCTTTATCTTTGTTTTATAATTTAAAATATGGCAAGAGATTTATTACATGAAATAGTGCGAGAAGCATTGATAAAAGATGGTTGGACAATCACGCATGACCCGTACCGAATGGACGCGTATGATCCAAGATGGCTGATAGATTTTGGTGCGGAAAAAATAATTGCAGCAGAGCGTGGTTCTGAGAAAATAGCAGTAGAGGCGAAGTCATTTTTAGAAATATCGTTTGCGAATGAATTTCACAAGGTTTTGGGACAGTATTTGAATTACTTGTCAGGGTTGAAAAGGCTTGAACCAGACCGAAAGCTGTTCATAGCCATACCTGAGAAAGTATATAAAGAAGAATTTGAAAGGATAGGCATTAAAAATTCTGTACAAGATTATAATGTGAAAATATTAATATTTGATGAGAAATTTAAAGAGATTACATCATGGAAACCATAGTTGATAAAATAAAGAATTACCAAGGAATTTTGACTACTTATGTTGAAAATTTAGCGAAGGAATACAATGAATCCCTCGGCTCGCTCGGTGGTTACCAAGCGATTACCGATTTGATTCACAATCAGTTTCAATTAATACAAATTGGCTGGTTAAAGGAGAAATTTCATTTTTATGTATTGCTGCATTTCAGTATTCACCCGGAAACCGGCAATATATGGGTGCAACAAAATAATACTGAGATTGAATTGGATGCCGAATTGGAAGCATTAGGCGTTCCAAAGTCCCATTTAGTGTTAGGCTTTCGCCCAGCTGATTTGCGAGCGCTTTCGGAGTATGCAGTAATGTGAAAAAACTCCAAATGAGATGACACCTTCTACCGAAGATGTCACCTCATTTGCGGAATTATCCCTGCTGCTTTACTACTTGCACGTTCAAGTTCAAACGCACGTCATTACTCACTACAATTTTTCCGGCTTCCGTCACGGCGCTCCACTTCAAGCCGTATTCTTGGCGATTAATGATGCCGGTGATTTCAAAACCTGCTTTGTGTTGTCCATAAAAATCGTCGGCGGTGCCGAGATATTGCGCGTCCAATTCTAAAGGTTTAGTTACATCACGGATGGTCAAGTCGCCCATGATTTTGTAATGTTCGTTGTCAATTTTTTCAACGCCGGTAGATTTAAAAGTCAGTTCAGGGTAGGTTTCTGCATTGAAAAAATCGTCGCTTTTCAGGTGTGTGTCGCGCTGGGCGTTGTTGGTGTCTACACTTTCTATTTTGGCACTGAATTCGGCTTCGCCGTTTGCCCAGTCTTCGCCATCGGTGGTGATGCTGCCGGAAAATTCGCGGAAATAGCCCGTTACGGTGCTGATTACCAAGTGTTTAATTTTGAAACTCACTTCGGAGTGCGTTGGGTCAATTGCCCATTTGGTTGCTACTGCGGTTGTCATGATAAGATGGTTTTGATTGATTTGATTGAAAATTCAAAGTTGTAACATTGATGTGAGAACAAAGGTTGAGCGCGGTTGAAAGAAAGTTCAAAAAATTATTTTATTAATTCGAGTTTGATTTTTCCGTCGCCTTCAAATAACAGGTCGTTGCCTTTAATTTTAAAAAATTCCATTTTAGAAAGCGTTTGGGCAAGATTTTGAGCGAATTCGCTGTCGCAGCAAACTTTGGTGCAGCCTAAAGTATTAATCGTGATTTCGTTTTTATTCGTCAGTTTATATTTACTAAAACAATTATTAACATCTAATTTAATTGTAATAGAACTATCTGCTTTGAATTCTAACACGTAATCTTTGGTAGGCATTTGAGTGGAAGTCGTATTTGGCAGCCGCATTTCCAACACTTTCCATTTGGTGTTGGGCAAAGTTATGCGTTTGCAAGTAGCGGAATTAGTAATTATAAAAAGGAGGAATAAATAAAATATCGGTTTCATACGTATTCTTAATTTAATAGTTGAAATCGCTACATCCTCTTATCTTCCCATCTTCCTATCCTCTATTTCTTATTAAACAGCTCCGCTTCCAGCCCATCAATCGCCAGTGCCTTATCACTTTCCACATTCCAAAATAAAATCTCGACTCGATTAAATAATTTACGCGGTAATTTTACATCTTGATATAATCTTTTGGTTTCATTATCATTCAAAAAACGATACACGCGCATCATGCGGCTCGTCACTTCTTCATCATTATTCATAAAACGGACGATGAACTGCGCCATTTTCCAATTTTCACCTTCTTTAGCTTGACATCTAAAATCGGCAGACACGCGCATCCATTTCGCAGCCCCATTTTGTAATGGAAAACTATAAGGAGGCGTATATTTTAAAGTTTGCGATAAGCAAGCCGAGCGTTTCCCTTCAATCGGCGGAATCGGGCAAAGCGTGGAAGTCGTATCTTGTTCAAAATTATTTTGATAAATAACTTTTACATCTTTTCGTTCGCCTTCAAAAAAATCGTGGGAATCCAATAGTTTTCTATATTCATTTGGAATCTCATATCGTCCTACCGTTTTCCAAAAATAACCGCGTGTCATTTCTCCAACGACCAGTAATCCACCGCGATGCGCTTGATACGTGAGCCACAAATTGTAATAAATAAAAAGTAAACAAACGGCATAAAAAATATAATTCCAAGGTCTTTTTTTGTAAATAAACTGCACAAAACTCGCTAATGGAAATGCTAAAACGGCATAACTCTGCACCATCGCTCGTTGACCGAGGCTGCCGCCGTACCACCATTCATCCCACGCAAAGACGATGTAAATGAATAGTGTAAAAAAAGTAAATAATGCCCAAAATTGCGAACGATTCTTTTTATACAATGTTACAAATCCAGCTAGCGCAAAAAATAAAATGGGTGAATAAACCAGCCAGCCCGTACGATAACTAAAAATACCTTTGTAAAAATGTGGATTCAGCCAGCTAAAACCCTGCTCGCGGTAGGTATAAACGATCCATTCTTGGGCTACATATTTCCAATAAATCAATTGAAGGCTACCGATTGCAACACAAAAAAATCCAGCACCAATGAGCATTGGCAAGCGTTTCTGCCAAAATTGAATACGTTCTTGAATCGCTATTTTTGAATCTAATCCCCAGAGTAAAGGGATTAAACAAGAAATAATTTCCGTGGGACGAGTCAAAGCTGCCAAGCCAACGAGCGCACCAATGCCGAGACTTTTTCCGAGCGTTGGGTTCTTATAAAATGTAATGGTTGTATTTATTAAAATGGCGTAAATGGTGAATAAATAATTGTGCGACATCGCGCCGTTGATGCCTGCATAATCTAAATAATTGGTTCCCAATGTGATGAATAACAAGGTGAGAGCGGTAGGCGTTTCGCTAAAAAAGTGTAATAAATTTTTGCGAGTAAACCATAAACCAAGTATAGCAATTAATAAACTTCCAAAACTAATGGCAAATTGATACGGCAACGAAAATCCATCTGCCGGATAGCCCAAAATAGGGGCGAGTGTGTGCGCTGCTAAGAAAAAGGGTAAGTATTGCACCGCCATTCCAGCCGAGTATTTCATCACGCGGCTGCCGCTCGGATGTGGAAAGACTTGCTGCGGGTCGGGCGTTGGATAATATTTTTCTATAATACTATCTAAAAATGCTACTTGTGTAATGTCTTTGTAAATAAAAATAGCTGGCAAGTATAAATAATAACCAGACACATCCCAACTCAGGGTGGCTTCCGTGCGACCTTGCTGCCACTTCGGATAAAATAAAAACGAAGCAAAAAATAATGAAAAAGCGCAAATTAAAAAAGCAATGATAGATAGCTTCATGAGCAATAGGGTTCGTCAGTGGTTTTTAGATGAATAACTGCAAAGATACAAATTATGGTCCTTCAATTTTTGAAGCCGTAAAAAGTCTTAAAATAAATTTGCAAATGATTCGTATAACAATTATATTTGTACAAATTAAATAATGGAAGCTTTTATTGAAACAGCGTTGCTAAAAGAAATACATGGAGCAGCGGATTTGCCCGGCTTTGTGCTGGAACGCGCCTCCAAGCGGATGAAGCAATATTTTCAGGAGCAATTGGTGAAATCAGGCTGCGGCATCACGATTGACCAATGGGTGATTTTGCAAGAATTGAATGAACGCGATGGTTTGAGCCAGTTGGAAATTGCGCAGGCGACGTTCAAAGATGCTCCGACCGTGACGCGTATTATTGATTTGTTATGCGAAAAAGACTTAACGAAAAGAACGGTAGACGCAGACGACCGCCGCAAATTTAGAATTGAACTGACGAAAAAAGGTCGCCAAAAAATAGCCGAAGCACTCCCGATTATTGAGCAAGCCCGCGAAAAAACGTGGCAGGGTTTCGACGAGCAAAAATTGGAAACGCTCATGCAAATGCTAAATGAAGTTTTTGAAAATTTGAAGTAATGTACTCAGGTGTTGGTGTGTTCAAGTGTTCATGTACACGTTACCTTGAACACATAAACACTTTAACACATAAATACAATACTTTATGCACTATCATCAACTGGGTCAAATACCTCAAAAACGCCATACTCAATTTCGCAAGCCCGACGGGACGCTTTATAGCGAAGAATTGTTTTCGACCGAAGGATTTAGCGATTTGCACTCCCTCTTATATCATGCGCATCCGCCTACGCAGATTGTGCAAGTAGGCGATCCCTATTCCGTGGAGCCGAAAATTGTATTTGATAAGCAATTGAAACATAGGAGTTTAAAAGGTTTTAAGATAGAACCGGAAGCTGATTACTTAAAAAGTCGTAAGCCAGTTTTGGTAAATAATGATTGTAAAATCTCGCTCGCTGCGCCCACGCAGAGCACCGTAAATTACTTTTTTAAAAATGCGGATGCGGATGAGGTGATTTTTATTCACGAGGGCACGGGTACACTGCGCACGATGTATGGCGCACTTCCATTTGAATATGGCGATTATGTAATGATTCCGCGTGGTACGGTTTATCAGATAGAATTTGACAGTAAAGAAAATCGGCTTTTAATTATAGAATCACATGGTCCTATTACTACGCCCAAGCGCTATCGCAATGACTTTGGGCAACTCATGGAACACGCTCCGTTTTGCGAGCGCGATATTCGTAAACCAATCCATTTAGAAACGCATGACGAGCAGGGTGAATTCTTATTTTATATCAAGAAACAAGATCAAATTTATCCGTATTATTATTTAAATCACCCTTTTGATGTAATAGGTTGGGATGGTTATGTGTATCCGTATGCTTTTTCGATTCATAATTTTGAGCCCATTACGGGTCGCGTACATCAGCCGCCGCCTGTGCATCAGACGTTTGCAGCAAAGGGTTTTGTGATATGTTCGTTTGTGCCGCGTTTATTTGATTATCATCCACAAGCCATTCCAGCGCCTTATAATCATAGCAATATAGATAGCGATGAAGTGCTATATTATGTAGACGGCGATTTTATGAGTCGTAGAAACGTGGAGCGTGGTCAAATTACATTACATCCCGGCGGCATCCCGCATGGTCCGCACCTCGGCATGGTGGAAAAGAGCATTGGCGCGAAGGAAACGAAGGAATTAGCAGTGATGGTGGATACATTTAGTCCGTTGAAATTGACGGAGTATGCAGTGGGGATTGAGGATGGAGAGTATTATCGGAGTTGGCTGCCTCAAATAATTATTAATGCTTAATTTTTAATGTTGAATGGAAGATTCAAATAAGCGAGTTAATGTAATTGAAGAAAAAAGTTTTCAATTTGCTTTGGAAATAATAAAACTTTACAAAGTTTTGAAAACAAATCACGAATTTGCAATTGGCAGACAGGTTTTGCGATCAGGAACAAGCATTGGGGCTAATGTTGCTGAAGGCACGGCTGCGCAGACGAAAAAGGATTTCATTGCAAAAATGTCAATTGCTTCAAAAGAAGCGAGAGAAACTTTGTATTGGCTTCGTTTGCTAAAATCTGGCGAAATAATAAAATACGATTATGAAGATTTATTAAAGAATTGTAGTGAATTAATCCGAATTCTTACAGCTATTGTAAAAACTTCTCAACAAAAGTTATAACACATTCAGCATTAAAAATTAAACATTAAAAATTCATAGAATGGAAGCTATAACCAAAAATAAAATCGAAATCCAACAAGACACTTTCCCACTCAAAGGCACCGACCACATTGAGTATTATGTGGGAAATGCCAAGCAAGCAGCGCATTATTACCAAACGGCTTTTGGCTTTCAACTCGTGGCGTATCGGGGACCAGAGACGGGCACGCGCGACAAGGTGTCGTATGTATTGCAACAGGATAAAATCCGCTTTGTGCTGACGGCGGCGCTGTCGCCCGAACATGAGATTGCGCGGCACGTACACAAGCACGGCGATGGCGTGAAAGTGCTGGCATTGTGGGTGGATGACGCGGAATATGCCTATTACACAGCATTGGAGCGGGGTGCGAAAAGTGCGGCTGCACCTCAGACTTTAGCCGACGAACAGGGCGAAGTAAAAATGGCTTCTATTTATACGTATGGAGAAACGATTCATACGTTTGTAGAACGAACGCATTATAAGGGCGCGTTTCTGCCGGGGTTTATTACAAAAGAAAGCGGAATAGATGTAACACCGATTGGGTTGAAATATGTAGACCATTGCGTGGGTAATGTAGAATTAGGAATGATGAATAACTGGGTGCAATTTTATCAAGATGTGATGGGATTTAAATTATTAGTTACATTTGATGATAAAGATATTTCAACGGAGTATACGGCACTGATGAGCAAAGTAGTAAGTAATGGAAATGGCTATGTAAAATTTCCCATTAATGAGCCAGCAGCGGGCAAAAAGAAGTCGCAAATTGAAGAATACCTTGATTTCTATCGCGGTGCGGGGGTGCAGCACATTGCAATAGCAACGGATGATATTTTACATACAGTAGACCAATTGCGTAAAAATGGAATTGAATTTTTATACGTACCCGAAACTTATTATGAAGATGTAATGGAAAGAGTAGGGGAGATCAAAGAAGATTTGGAGGAGTTGAAGCGTTTGAATATTTTGATAGACCGCGACGAAGAAGGGTATTTGTTACAAATTTTTACCAAACCGGTGCAAGACCGTCCGACGGTTTTTTATGAAATTATTCAGCGAGCTGGGGCAAAATCTTTTGGGAAAGGAAATTTTAAAGCACTTTTTGAAGCTATTGAGCGGGAGCAGGAGTTGCGCGGTACGCTGTAATGGAGGATGGAAAATTGGAAAATGGAGGGATATTGATTCTGAAAATGCTAAAAATTCTGATTCAGACAGTGGGTTATTTTGAGAAGGTATGAAATGCTGCTTATTACAGCTTATAATTTTCAAAAGGTCACTTTTGGCTTTTATAGGGTCGTTTTTTGATGGTAGGCGGTTATTGTAAAAATAAAAATGTATTTATCTAAATGCAGTGTTGACCGGCTTTGTATGTTTATTTGGATTAAAATTAGATAAAAAGATGTCTATCCTTAGGATTTCATCCATTTTTGTTGTACTTTTATTTCGCATTATACACAGAACACAGTTTTATATCTACCCACATAGTTTATACATCTCGTAGTCATGTCCAAAAATACCCAATCCTTATGGGTATCCTATACATTATATTAAACAAATTACACTTTCAATTTAAATAAATGTATTCTCTTTACAGAGAATGTACGTATATATTCTTCTATAATCCAAACAGATAACACAAACTACAAGGCGGATCCCGGCTTCTCAATGGAGTCGGGATTTTTTATTTAAACCAACTTGTTATTACATTGTTAGGTTATTATTATGGAAATAATTGAAAAATATAAACTTTCTGCTGCTGATATTGATCGGATAGTAGAAATGGCTTGGGAAGACCGTACACCGTTTGAAGCGATTGAAACGCAATTTGGCTTAAAAGAGGGAGAAGTAATTCAACTAATGAAATACGAAATGCACATACGCAACTGGCTAAAATGGCGTGCCCGCGTACAAGGCAGAAAAACGAAACATCAAGTCTTGCGCAATGACGAGGTAAGTCGCTTCAAATCCCGAATGCAGCGTACCATCAGTCGAAATCGGCTTTCAAAAAGGAAGTAATCCAGTGTGCAGTATGCAGTCGCTAATCAATTAATAAAGCAGCTTTTAAATATTCAATACGTCCTTTTAACTTTATTTTGTGTGTGCCATTTTCACAATATCACAATATCTTTATAATTCTTTACACCGAAAAAGCAATAGCAAAAATAATAACAGCTCCTATTAATCCATACATAAAAATGCCGTAGCAAATGCGTAAATACTGATATTTTTGCGCCAGCACGACCCCTAAATAATATAAATCACGCGTCATAGAACTGTATAAAAAATCACTGTCTTTAATCATTTCCATCATACCGAAGTGAAAGTCATCCAATTCCATATTATAAAAATTGCCGAAAAATAATAAGTTGGCACGGCGTTTTACAATATCGTCTCGCGTGAGTTTAGTAGTGGTTACTTTTGGGCGCGTTGCCAAGATTGCAAAAACTAATGCTGTCATGCAAACCGCCAGCAAAATCATCGTCGGTATTTGTAGATTGGGATAGATTTCCCATTTAGGCACTAAAGTAGAAACAGAAATAGAGATAATAATTGCATTGACACTCAACATGATATTCGCCTTATTATCTGCAATGGAACTCAAATTGATATGCGTTCTGTAAATATTTCGATACATGGTTTCCACGCCACGTCCTAAATCTATCTCTTTGAGTTGTACATTGCCATCGCCAAGCGGACCTTTTGATTTGCGTAACTTTTTTTCTTCTTTGCGCTCTTTTTTTTCCAAATCGTCAATTAAATCTACGGTGTCAGGATTCAGCCGCATTTTGTGTTTTAATAATTGTCGGATATGCTTTTGCTTGCGTTTATCAAATAATTCGTGCGCTACCTCGGTGTAATATTGTTGCTGCGTAATGAAATCCAACTCAAAATTCACCCATTCTGATTCGGACATGACGATGTTTTGCGTAAGAAACAACTCTTGGCGCAGCCGCGTGCAATGTTCCCAGTACATTTTGCTCCCCAGATGGCTCAGGTCTGCATCACATAAGATTTTTTCCAGTAAAGTATTTGGTAGTTCCTGAATTTTCGTGACACGTATACATTCCACTACTACTTCCATCTCTGCTTTCGGATAATCATGTTGTTCTAAAAATATTCGTGCATAGTTGCAACTCCGCATCTCATGCCCTTCCGCGCCTTCGATGTAGCCCATGTCGTGAAACCACGCTGCCAGCAGCAAATTCTCATTATCCTGCGGCGAAAGCGGATAGCCTGCGGCGATTTGTTTGGTCGCTTCCACCACTTCCCGCGTGTGCTGGAAATCGTGAAAAACATATTTATCTGAAAAATGTGCTTTGTAAAAATCGCCGACGTAGCTTTCGGCGGCAGCGACTAAATCCTGTTCTATCTGTACCATTTGGCTTCGTTGTAAAATAAAAGTGAAAATAGAAAAAACAACTGCGCCCGCAAAACTACGCTTTCAAAAGTTGGGAATAATAATAAAAAGGCAGCAAGTTCCGAGGAAAATGCTGCCTAATTTTTTTCAGGTGATTTCTTAATTCTTATTTCTTGCTAACAGGATAATAGACTTTGGTCAACCATTTCGAGGTGTCGGGCTGCGCCATCGGGTCGGTTATGTATTCTTCCCATACGGGCGTACCGGATTGTAAGTTGTGTTCTTTCACGTACTCATCCATTGCAAAATGCGCTTCGCCAGTGCCAGTGTAAGGTCCATAATAATCAACGACCAATAATTTTCCTGCTGGGATTTCAAAGGAATTGAAGCCTTTTACTTCAGCTTTCGTTTTTACAGGTATGGCATACGCCAGTTCTACTTTGCGGTTGGTCTCATCCCACACGAAGAATAAACCACAAGGCATTCCGTCCATTTCGAGTTTGGCAGTTTGCACGGCAGCAAAGACTCTGGGCATGTGCTGCGCGAAATTTTCAGTACCCATTTTGTCCATGTCAAGGGTTTCTCGATGACCGATGAAATACTTTGCAGGTGCGTCCATTTCTTGGACGGTGTAGCCGCGATACGTTTTAGGTGTAGTTTCCATTATTGTTTTAAGTTTGGTTAATCCTTTTTCAAAATCACTGCCCAACATTTTGTCCATATTCATAAATAAACCCATCACACTCCATGGGAAAGGCATTCCGCCAGCCATCGTCCAGGTAATTTTTGTGCCGCCGTCGGCATCGGCTGCGCTCAGGCTTGCTTTGGATTCGCCCATACCTTCAAAGCGCAACTTTGTTTCCAAGCGTTCATTGGGTTGAATCGCCGTTATTTCTTGCTCGCCGTTGCCTTCTACTTTACTTTTCCAGCGATTGATGGCGCCAACTGTGCCGTCCGTACCAATGATTTCGTGCTGTATATTCGGGTCGCGTTCGTTCCACGGAGACCAAGTTTTTTGTTTTTCAAAAGTTTGCAAGTGCGGGAAGACGGCGGTGCGTGGTGCGTTGATGACAATGGAGCGTTCGACGTGGAAGTTTTTTGGGGCTACAATTCCTAACAAAAGGAAAATGCCTACGAGTACGAGCAGAATAATGCCGATGGTTTTAAGTGCTTTCATGCGGAAGGTGTTAGTTTTAGATAATAATTTGTTTTAATTCATGGTACAAACATACAATATTTTAAAACAAAAAGTTCGTTTAATGCATAATTTTTTTCTTTTATTGGAATGGTGGAATATTGGAAGGTTGGAATAGGTGGAAGGTTGGAATATTGGAAGGTTGGAATACTGGGAAGGTTGGAATATTTGGAAGGTTGGAATATTTGGAAGGTTGGAATATTTGGAAGGTTGGAATATTTGGAAGGTTGGAATATTGGAAGGTTGGAATATTTGGAAGGTTGGAATAGGTGGTATTATTTGAAAAAAAAAT
>CAZJXN010000036.1:0-37659 GCA_964549655.1 uncultured Saprospiraceae bacterium | reverse complement strand
TATACAAGTTAGATTGTACGCTTATTACATAGTGTTGGCGCAATTTTTATAGATACCTCATATCTACCAAATCAATTTACTTAAAGTCTAGAGAATTAGTTTGTGGCATATTGTTTTGTTTCTCTGCACTTTAATTTTGTAACTTTTTGTCATTGCCACAAAAAGTCACCAAAAAAGTCTAGGCAACTCCTATCCCTCCGGGGGATTTGCCGGGCAACCGCCACTACATGTTTCAAAGTTAAATATCAATTATTTGAAATCATAGTTTTACACATTAGCCACAATAACATTTATGCAAATTCGAAAGTAATGGGGACGTAAATGATGCGAGTGACCAATCACCTTTCCCCAATCCCTTTTCACAGCTATAACACTCCAAACCCGCTATTTCATTGCGTTCTGGTGTCCAATTTATAAAAAATTTAACAATTTTCGAGCAAATGTATGTCATTAAACGCCAAAAACCCGCTAAAAGTAACAAAAGGGTCAGGAAACTTCGCTCTTTCCTCACCCTTTCTCCTTTCTAACTGCCAATCAAGCTTGGCTGCTACAATCCCTCTGGTACGAGCACATAGCCATTCGATACGTATTTGCCAAAATTGTCATAACTTATCCAGATATAGCCATTAGAACCCCAATTTCTTCCCCAACAACTCAAGACTTCAAAGGCTTGCTGCGCTTCATCGTAACCGACTACGAGCAAAGGATAATTTTGAGTGGGCGCACCTGATGGTTCCCACATTTTGCCGACTACGGATTTGATTTCCTCGTTTGCTTTTAATTCTACCATGACCGGATTGCCCCGCATGAGTGCCTTTCGCACCTCGTATACGCGCTGTCGGGCAGGTGTCACTTCCATAAACAAGTGCAAGAAATTCGTAATTTTAAATTTTTGGGAGGAATAGGCTGCGTCGCTTAGATTAGCTGCATCATAGGGAATAATGGCGGCGTTCACCGTACCTTGTTTTGCCAAGAAACCAAATGCCTCTTCAAAACTCGGTTTTTTGCCGTTGTTTTCGATATGGAGGGAAATGTAATCCGGACTGAGGTTCATTTTGTAATTTTTGTCCAGATTGGTGTAATATTCCAGACAGCTTGCCAACATATAACTCATTTCGCTACTGCGATTGCCCATTTTGCGCACCGGCATCATGTAAGGTTTTACGCTTTGTTGTTGCAATAGTTCACGCGCCGTGCCGCCTACGCCTTCAATTGTAGGCATAAGCAGGTCAATCATATCTGCCTGCTTGACTCCAAACGGCGCTCGACTTGCTGCCGAGCGTTTGGTCATTTTATCATCTTGGGAATACGCGAAGAGCGGCAGCATTGCCAGACAAATCGCTACGATGGAATAAATTTTGATATTTTGGTTCATAAAATAGCCGCTATTTTGTTTTCCTTAGCAACGATGTAAAGTGGCTATTTCGTTTCTGATGGATATAAATTTTTGTAAAAAGAATTGGGAAGAGAGATATTGGTAAAGAGTAGAGAGACAATGGTAGAGGGATTTTGACTACTATTTGAAAAAATGCAGGCAATAAATAAATTTGACCACAACGTATTTTATATAATATAATCAGATGACACCCCCTTCGGAGATGTCACCTGATTTGAAATTATTTATTCTACTTTAAAAGCAGCATCTTCAATGCCCTTGTTAATTTCAATAGAATTCACGGTACTGCTGATGGGAAACGGTGCAGCGCCAGTGAGGGTAATTTTATGTGGAAATTTTACGCCACTCACTTCTTTGTAATCATCGTAATCATTGATAGTAGTCACAGCATTTGCACCTTCGCCGCTGGTTTCTACTTCTCTGATTTTAAAACCCGTGGTTACGTCATAAAATTCCGTTGACTTACCCCCAGACGGAGAAGTGACTTCCACTTGATAGGCATTTTTACCTTCTACTTGTTCGATACCTTTCAAAGCCAATTTATACCCCATTGTTTGGTATTGTGTCTCTGCAAAAAGAACTGCCTGTCCTTTCATATCTTCGGCATCTTTTCCTTCCAATTTTTGCTTTTGACCCATTTGGGATACGACGCCGTTCGTGCCGTCAAATTTCTGCTCCATCATGACCGCGCCGTTCATCATCGTGCTGACGACCAACTTATTAGGTGCTTTTTGTTTGGATATAATTTCCAACGACATTCCTTGTATCGGAGCCGTCATTTTCATTGTAATGTCCTTAATGGCTGCCAATTTTTCTTTGCCACCAATGACTTCGATATATCGGTCAATCACTTTTTGAGCCGTCATATCCGCAGCTACAGCGGAGGTTGTGATTTGGATTTTATTGCCATAAGCATCATAAAAATCCACCTCATTTCCGGTGCTAAATGGCTTTAGCTTTTCAGCTACCGCACTTTTATCGCCTACGACCACGATGTGCGCATTGTCGGGCGTGATGTATTTTTTCGCGGCAACTTGAATGTCATCTGCTGTTACTTGACTCAATTTTTGAAGATAAGTCGCGTAGTAATCTTTTGGCAGGTTGTAACGAGCAATATTCAAAGCAAAACGCGCAATGGTGCCCGGTTGCTCCAAGCCACGTGCAAAGCTGCCCGTCATTACATTTTTCACCATCGTCAATTCCGTAGCGTCTACTTTTTCGTCGCTCAAACGGTTCATTTCTTTCAAAAATTCGACAACTGCACTATCCGTTACTTCATTGCGAACGCTGCCGCCCGCTTCAAAATAACCAATCTCTTTATCAGGCGAAAACTGAGAATTCACGCCATACGAAAATCCTTTATCTTCCCGAATATTAGCATTTAAACGGCTGCTGAAATAGCCACCCAGCAAAGTATTTGCCACAGAAGCCTTGATATAATCAGGATTACTTTGATTGATCTCCAGCGGATACGTAATATTTACAACCGACTGTACCGCACCTGTTTTATTGACAAAATCTACTTTTGCGCCTTGTGGCTTCACCGGTTTTTCATACGTTTGTTTTGCCACCGTTCCTTTCACCCATCTGCCGAAATACTTTTCTGCCAGCATTTTCGCCTCGGCAGGTTTGATGTCTCCCACGATAACGAGGTAGGAAATATTTGGTTTGAAATAGGTTTGATAGAATTGCTTGGCGCGGTCGAGCGTGATTTTTTCGACAGTCGTTTCTGTAGTTAATTCGCCATATGGATGGTTTTTACCAAAGCGCACTACTTGCGACACATTATCAGCAATTGCATTTGGGTCGTCTTTGGCTTGTGCCAAACCAGAGAGCGTTTGTTTTTTAAGTTTATCAAATTCTGCCTGTGGAAACGACGGATTGAGCAGCACATCGCTCATCACTGCCAAAAGTTTGTCTTTGTGCCGACTCAAGGAAGAGCCACTTACGCCAGAAGCACTCGTACTCAAATTCGCACCAATAAAGTCAACTGCCTCGTCAATCTGCGCTTTGGTTTTGGTCTTCGTGCCGGTTTTTAGCAACTGCCCAGCCATGTCCGCAGCGCCTGCATAATCGCCTTCTTTAATCATGGGCAATTCCAAGGAAACTTGAAAGGAAACACGCGGCAGTTTATGGTTTTCGACTACAATACATTTTAAACCATTTAATAGTGTAAATTCCTGATACGTACCCAATTGGATTTTGGGAGCTGGACCTGCGGCAGGCGCGGCTTTGCGGAAGTCTTCCTGCGCATGGATGGATGTTGCAACAGTAAGAATTAGAAATAAATTTATGATTAGAGCTAACTTTTTCATTGTTACTTTTATTTAAAAAATAAATTTTTTTAAAATGTCAGGCTAAAGCCTGAGCTACGATTACGGCTGCGGCGCTTTTGGCACATAATACAGCACGACCCGATTGTTTTTATTGAAATATTTTTTTGCCACGCGCTGAATGTCTTCCCGAGTTACTTTCATGTAACGCTGGATTTCCGTATTAATCAGATTGGCATCTTTATAATACATTTTATAATTTGCCAAACTTTCTGCAATACCAATCATGGAAGAATTCGCAGAGATAAAGTCGTTTTCGATTTGATTGCGCAGCTTCTGAAATTCTACTTCACTCACCAACGTTTTTTGTACTTTTTCAATCTCCGCGTCCATCGCGGCTTCCAAATCTTTCGGACTCACGCCCATGTTGGTTATACCAAAAGCGATAGATAAACCCGGGTCTTCAGTCGGCAGCGGGAAATTTCCTGCAAACACCGCTTTCTGTTGGTCATCCACCAGCGATTTGTAAAAACGAGAACTTTCACCTTGCGACAAAAGTGTACCGAGCATACTCACTGCATAAAAATCAGCCATGCCTTGCGCTGGAATGTGGTACGCCTGAATCACCGCGGGTAGCTGAATATTATCTTGTACCGAGTCGCGTATTTCAACCGTCTGCTGTGGTTCTACGATCGTTGGACGAAAAATGGGCTTCGTACCTTTTGGAATGCTGCCAAAATACTTTTGAATCCACTTCTTCGCACTTACCGTATCAATGTCTCCTGCGAGGGATAAAATGGCATTATTCGGCACATAAAATTCTTTGTAAAAATTCTTATAATCCTCTTCTTTCGCCGCATTGAGGTGCTCCATAGAACCAATCGTGGGCCAACGATACGAGTGTTCTTTGTACGAACGCTTTAAAACTTCTTCCAAAATAGAGCCATACGGTTGATTTTCAACACGTTCTCTCCGTTCTTCTTTCACCACTTCGCGCTGCGTTTCGATGCCTTTCATTTCTACCTTGGCGTGCAACATGCGTTCGGATTCTAACCATAGACCCAATTCTAATTGGTTGGATGGCAATACTTCATAGTAGTAAGTTCGGTCAAAAGAAGTGTTCGCATTGAGCGTACCGCCTGCGCCTTGCACATATTTGTCGTATTCGCCGCGACCAATGTTTTCAGAGCCTTCAAACAAAAGGTGTTCAAAAAAGTGCGCGAAACCCGTACGGTCTGCTTTTTCATTTTTGGAACCCACGTGGTACATCATCGAAACTGCCACAATCGGCGTGGTTTTGTCTTGATGTAAAATCACGTGCAATCCATTATCCAAGGTATATTCTGTAAATTGAATCTTAGTAGCAGGCGTTACCGGCGCTTTGGCTGGTGTAGCTGGTTTTTTTGTAGTCGTTACTGGCTTTTTGGGAGCCGGTTTTTTCGTCTGTGCAGACACAGCACCTATCGTACATAGGCATAGCAAAAGGAATAACCATCTTAATTTCATACAGGAAGCATTTTAATTTAAGTGAATGAACGCATTTGCTTGACGCAAATTTTGAGTTTCTATTGCTTTGGGCGGCTAAATTTTCATTTTATAAAAATTCAAACCGATTCCACAAAGCGAAGATGTCCATTATCCATTGAAAAGAGTAATTTATCCGATGAATCGTTGGATTTAACAGGTGGAAAGTTGCTTTTTTTTAGACGTTAGGCTTTAGATATTAGACTTTAGAAGATAGACAGATTCAAAATTTGTGGCATTAAAAATACAACTGCATCATTGAAACGTATTTAAAACAGCGAAGCTGCCCCATACCAAGCCAGGCAGCTTCGATTATCGTTGATTTTTCTGTATTTCCTTTTCCAAAATCATCCCATCAACCAATCACCTTTTCACCCTCCCCTTACACCACCTTATCCGCGCAGTACGAACTGGCGAACGCGTCCGGTTTTGCTTTAAACACAAAGCCCATACCGAGGATGTAGCCCATCGCTTCTTTGAGCGCCAAGTTGGATTGAAAGTGCGGATCCGTGTTGATGTCGGCGTGAACCTCCAACTCCACGTTGTGCTCGTCCAGCAAATCACACAAGGCGTACGCCACTTCTACGGATTTTGCGACTTCCGTAATCATGCGCTCGCGCAAGCTCATCTTTTTCTCGGAGCGAGAGTTTTGGATGAACATAAAGCCGCCCTTTTTCTCCCGTAGGAAAACAATAACGGTGGCATATTCTACAATACCACCGCGCACCTGAGAGTCAGAACCAATGCAGACTTTGAGCCGATGTCCAAGCTCTTTTTCGCGCACCAGCGTCTCTTCCACCGCAGCCTTGATAGGCAATTCGATTTTTTGACCATTGAGTCGTCTCCAAGCCATAGGTTTGTCAATTGTTTGAGTAAATTTAAAAAAGTGCGACCAAACTTTCTATTTCTTGTAAAAAATTAAACCAAATTTAATCTTTACTTAACAATGCTATAAACGGCGGCGATGTAGCAGATAGTTCCAACACACAAATTTTTTGGCGTTTTTAGTATTTCCTGTTATTTTGCGCTTTTAAATTGACTACGCATTAATAAAAAAATATGAATTACACGCCTGCTCCTAATAGATACGAATCCATCCCATACAACCGTTGCGGCAAAAGCGGTTTATTATTGCCCGCCATTTCGTTGGGCTTGTGGCACAATTTCGGCTCCGTGGATGTCTTTGAAAATGGTAAAAATATGGTGCGACGCGCCTTTGACCGAGGCATCACGCATTTTGATTTGGCGAATAATTATGGACCAGAACCCGGCTCGGCAGAAGCCAATTTTGGGAAAATTCTACAACAAGATTTCACTGGCTCTTTGCGCGATGAACTCATTATTTCTACTAAAGCCGGTTATCGAATGTGGGAAGGACCTTACGGCGAATGGGGTTCCAGAAAATATCTGACTTCCAGCCTCGACCAGAGTTTGAAACGGATGAATTTGGAATATGTGGATATTTTTTACTCACATCGCCCGGACCCGGACACGCCGTTGGAGGAAACGATGATGGCATTGGATGCGGCAGTGCGACAAGGAAAAGCATTATACGTTGGTATTTCTAATTATCGGGCAGCAGAGGCGAAGCAGGCGATTGAAATTTTAAAACAACTCGGTACGCCATGTTTGATTCACCAGCCGAAATATTCTATGTTTGAACGGTGGGTAGAAGGCGGTTTGTTGGACGTATTGGAAGAACATGGAGTAGGCTGCATTCCGTTTTCGCCGTTGGCGCAAGGGTTATTGACCGACCGTTATTTGAAAGGTATTCCCGAAGATTCAAGAGCTGCAAAATCCACCGGACATTTAAAAACGGATGAAGTCACGCCAGAAAAAGTGGGTAAGATTATCCGACTCAACGACTTAGCAAAACAGCGCAATCAATCACTGGCACAAATGGCAGCGGCTTGGCTTTTGAAAGACAAACGGATTACATCGGTACTAATTGGAGCCAGTTCGGTGCAACAATTGGATAATAATTTGGATGCGCTGCATCATTTAAATTTTACATCCGATGAATTAATGGCTATTGAAGAAATTCTCAAAGTGTAATATTCATATTAATTAACTATGAATGACTTTCTTTTTGTGTATGGCACTCTGATGAATAACATTCAATCTACGATTGCGAATTATTTACATAACAATAGTGAATTTGTAGGCGAAGGTTTTTTTTATGGAAAATTACATGATTTAGGAAGTTATCCGGGAGCGGTGTATGATGCCAAAGCGACTTCCCGCGTGTATGGACATATATTTCGATTAAATAATGTAAGTGCTATTTTTAAAAAATTGGATGTTTATGAAAGTATAGATGTAATAAAACCGGAAACCAATGAATATAGTCGAATAGTAATACCTGTAAATATTAAAAACGGAATATTTAATTGCTGGGTGTATGTGTATAATTTTTCAACGGAAGGTTTACCGGAAATCATAGATGGGAATTATTTAAATTATTTTGAAAAGAATCAATTACATCGGGATTTTATAAAGCGGAATTAGGTATAATTTAATTTCAAATTTTTAACTTTGATAAGTGCTGTACATTTTTGAAATGTGCCACTCGTAATTACATAATTTACATGAATGAAACATCCAATATTTTATTAGAATTACATTATTTACCCACGATTCAATATATTTCAAAGTTAATTCACTACCCTACTATTTACATCGAGCAGCACGAACATTATGTAAAAGGCACATATCGCAATCGTTGTTACATCGCTGAAGCTAATGGATTATTACGATTGTCCATTCCATTAGAGAAAGGAAAAAATGAGCAGCAAGCGATTCGGGACGTGCGGATTGCATACTACGAGCCTTGGCAACACTGGCATTGGGAAGGTATTCGGTCAGCGTATGGGAGTTCTCCCTTTTTTGAATATTATGCAGATGCGATTGAACCATTTTATACAAAACGATACGAATTTTTATTTGATTGGAATTGGGAGTTATTACAAACTATCTTGCAACTTATTGGTATTCAATGCAATATTCAACTTACAAATGTTTATCAAAAGAATTTATCAAATGAAATATTAGACTTTCGTAACTTTATTTCACCAAAATTACATCGTCAGCAAGAAGACCCATATTTTCAACCAATCCGCTACGAACAGGTTTTTATAGAGAAACATGGTTTTTTACCCAATTTGAGTATCTTGGATTTGCTATTTTGCACCGGACCGGAAGCTGCGAGGATTTTACATTCTTCATTTACCATTGACCAAGAGGCGAAGTGACCGAGCGAAAAAGAGACCCAGAGAAAGATTGACTAAGCGATGAGAGAAAATAAAAAATCCGTAGAACTATAGGAGAGAAATGGCATAAGCGCCACAAAGAGTGCAAAAAATCCGCGAAAATCCGCGTTCCAATTATTGGGATACTGACTCGAACCAAGCGAACAAAAAAAACAAAAAACTTTAAACACAATACATGACCAGCTTTATCAGTCGAAATTTACAAGCCTTTCGCGCACAGGTGGATGAACTCGCCAAAGACCTGCACGAACTCACTATCCGCACGGGTAATGACGAACTCGCCGCCACCGTAAGCGACTTGCGCAATCGCATTCACGAGCCTTTTATGTTTGTAATTGTGGGCGAAGTGAAAGCGGGCAAAAGTAGTTTCATCAATGCCTTGTTGGAGACGGGTCGGGAAATCACAAAAGTAGCGCCCCAACCCATGACGGACGTAATTTTGCAAATTTTATACGGCGAGACCGAGGAAACGCTGGTCGTGAATCCGTACCTCAAAAAAATCTTGTTGCCGGTAGAAATTCTCAAAGAAATCGCCATTGTGGATACGCCGGGTACGAATACCATTATCGAACATCATCAACAAATTACCGAAAGTTTCATACCAGCGAGCGATTTGATTGTGTTTGTCTTTGAAGCTAAAAACCCATACAGGCAGTCGGCGTGGGACTTTTTCAACTTTATTCATGCAGATTGGCACAAGAAAATCATTTTCATTTTACAACAAAAAGACTTGATGAATGCGGACGACCTTGCTATCAATATGCAGGGTGTCATGGATTATGCGGAAAAAAAAGGAATAAAAAATCCGCAGGTTTTTGCCGTTTCTGCCAAAGTAGAACAAGAAGGCGATACCGCGAATAGCGGTTTTCCGGCTTTACGCAATTACATTCAACAAAATATTACAGGTGGAAAAGCGCCGATTCTAAAATTGCAAAACAATGTGCAAACTTGTGCCACTATCGTTGAGCGCATTCGCAAGGCATTGGATTTGCGGCAAGCACAATATAAAGCTGATACAGAATTTCGAGATGACATTATACAAACGCTTAATAGTCAGGAGTTAAAATCTTACAAACAAGTAGATGTATTGGTAGAAAATCTTGTGGCGGCATACGGAAACATCACTCGTGAAAAGGAAGAGGAATTAGCTTCTGGACTTGGATTTTTCTCATTAGTACGGCGGTCGTTCGCGTCTATTTTTAGCAAAAAAGCCTCGATGAAAGAGTGGTTGGACCAATTAGCACTGGATTTGGAACGCTCTTTGAATACCGAATTGCGCAATAAATTGGACGATGGCACCAATGATTTGGCGGAAAGTATTCAACAAATGTCGCGGATGATTGAGTTGAAAATCAAGACAAGTAAAAGTATTTTAAGTGCCGACCAAGATATTTTTAGCGACATCGCCGAGCGACGCGGGCGGGTGATTATGGAATTGCAAGATACGTTTGCGAGGTTTATGAATCGTTCGGAGAATTTTTCGGATGCTAATTTATTCCCTGACCGTCAGTCTGTTACACCTAATATCGCTACCGGCGGCGGCTTGGCAGTGATTGGCGTTATCATTGCGGCGGTGACGCAGGGCGCGGTGCTCGACATCACGGGCGGCGTGTTGACCACGATTGGTTTGTTGTTTGCAGGAGTGACGACCACAGTGAAGCGACGTAGAATTTTGGACAGTTTCGGCAAAGAAATTGAAAAAGGGGAGTTGCAATTGAAGACCGAAGTGACCAATAAATTGAAAACGTATATCGTTCAACTAAAAAGTAAAATTGACGGAAACTTTAAAGATTTTGATGTAATGTTGGAACGGGAAGCGGAGCAATTAGGCTTTTTGGAAAAACATTATGTGGGGATTGCGGAGCGGATTGGGCGGCTGGAGGTGGAATTGGCGGTTTGAAATATCCTAATATCTCAAAATATCAGCGAAGCGAAATATCATAATATCCCAATTATCCATTTTGTCTGTTATTAGATTGAATTCGTCTATGAAAGTGTAACGTATAACTAAAGACGTACCGTCACACCGTAAAGTATTGTAAATTCCGATTTTGAAAGTGATAATAGCATGAAAAGTAAATATGTAGCGGCGATTTTAGCCTTCTTTTTTGGTATTTTTGGGATGCACCGATTTTATCTCGGGCAGCGCTTTCTGGGAATGGTGTCTCTTTTTCTATTTTTTATGGGAATGCTTATTAGTTTTGAAGAGCCAGGTAGATCTCCAGCAGCTTTCTTTATAGCCCTACCAGCCATTTTGGGCTTTATTGATAGTATTTTATTGGCGGTGATGCCGCAAGAAGATTTTGATGAACGGTATAATAGAAAACGGTTGAAACGGCAGGAAAATTACGGCCCACCTCGAAAGGAGCCACGCATCCAACAATTGCCGATGCCAGTAGAAAATGTGAAAGAAAAACTAAGTGAGCTGAAGCGTTTAGGCATTGAAAAATTTCGAGATTTTGATTTTGAGTCTGCGGTCGTTGAATTTCAGAAAGTATTGGAAATCAAAGCACAAGACCCAGCTACGCATTTTAATTTGGCTTGTTGTTATTCTATTTTAGAAAATAAAGACGCAGCGTTTTATCACCTCGACCAAGCTGTAAAAGTAGGTTTTAATAATCACGACAAAATAAAAAATCATGATTCTTTAGCTTATTTACGCACCCAGCCGGAATATGATGTGTTTATAAAAAATAACTATCAATTGCCCAATGCACAACCTGTGCCAGAAGTAAAACCTGAAATTATAAAACCCAAAGAAGAAGCCCTCGTGCTGCGCGATGACTTGCTCGACCAAATCATTCAGCTCGGTGAATTGCGGAATAAAGGCATTCTAACAGAAGCCGAATTTGCGAAACAGAAGGAAAAGGTGCTGGCGCAAAGGTGAAATGGGTGATAGGTTTATAGGGTGATGTAATGCAGTAATAAAATTGTTACAAAAAATGTTTGAATGAGATATTACATTTTCATTATTTTAATCATTTCGCTAGTTTCTTGCAATTTTACCGCTCCCCAACATGCTCGTATCGAGGCTTTCTGGGCAGAGTTTCAAAAAGCGGTGGGAGAAAATAATCGTACTGCTGTTGCGGATTTGATGCTTTTTCCACTCAAAGGCACGGAATTTATGGACGGCAATTTTAACGAAAATGGACTTTCCCGCGAGCAGTTTTTTGAGCAATATGAGGCAATTTTTGATGAAAAAACCCGACAGGCAATTGTAGCTACGCCAGCGGAGAAGTTGGTAAAATTCGTCAGTCAGAAAGATGCTGCGTTAGAAAAAATTGGCATCCCCTCTAGGACGGAAGTTTACAATCTCACCATATCTTCTATTTTTGACGAAGGGCTGGACACTCAAACGGAAAGCTCTGTGGGCTTCTATTTTCTAAAAGAAAAGGAAATTTTTAAGCTCGCTTTTTTACTTATCGCCGGTTGAAGCGTTGTATTCAAAATCAAAAAGCTGAATGAAAACGCATTCACTCAGCTTTGTCGGCAGCACACTATCACGTACTGCCTTTTTTTCTTTCGGTTTAGCAACTTATCAAGGCGGCTCCAATTTAAGAGTGGCGATAGCTGCAATCCCTGCCTGTTCGCTGGTTGTCAGTGGTACGTTCATGGGTAAAAATTTGTAATAGGATTATAGAATGTTCAAATATACGGCTACTTTTTGACTTGCCAAAGAACATTACGCATTTAAGAGAAGTTTAAGAATAAACACTGCGCATGGATGCTTTTTTTGACTTTATAGAATACTTGTTTAAACTCGACTGGATTAGCGACCACCCTTTGGGTTTATTGTTTGTAATTTTGATTGTATTTGCCGAGACGGGCTTGTTTGTTGGATTTTTTCTTCCGGGCGACTCGCTGATGTTCGTCACCGGCATGGTTTTTACAGGTCATCACAAGCCGCTTATTGATTTTTTACCGATGATGCTACTCATTATAGTAGCCGGCGTGCTGGGCAACATGGTTGGGTATTGGTTTGGAAAAAAATCAGGTGCGTTATTATTTGAACGAGATGATTCTTTATTTTTCAAAAAAAGTCATTTAGTAGCAGCAAAAGAATTTTATGACAAACGCGGCGCGGCTACCATTTTTATTGCCCGTTTCCTGCCTATTATTCGCACGTTTGCGCCTATCGTTGCTGGTATTGTACGAATGCCATATTCGATTTTTATGTTTTATAATGTCATTGGCTGCACGGCTTGGGTTGGGTCGTTGATGTGTCTCGGCTATTTTTTAGGCAGCCAATATCCGCAGCTGCGCGAAAGTATTGAGTATGTGATACTCGCTTTGGTAGCAGTCACGACTATTCCCGTGCTTTATAAGCTACTCTCTAAATCCAGCAAAAAAGTAACTCAATAACAAGTTGCTTTCTATTTCATACTATCTTCAATTCCATGTTTTTGATTTGAAATACCGATAGAAAATGTTGAAGGAGGAAAAGACATTCTAGAAAATATATAATTTTGTTTTCACGGCGCAAAAGTTTGTTTTTTACATCTAATTTTTTTATCTTTGTAATAATGTTTTTTATTACAAATAATAGCAAATAAAGAAACATGAAAAAACAAGCCGGACATCGAATGTACAACTTCCCGGATGCAGATCTTTATATGCAGTGTATGGATTGCATTCGCTATGCGCATCGGGATATTCAGCAATTTGAACAGTACGCTTTTGGGTTGGAACGATTGAAAAAATTTGCCGCGATGTGCGAGAAGTTTCGCGCAATGCCGGATGATGACGAACTCGTGGGCGACCAAATGGTGGTAACAGAGAAAAAATATGACGCTGCCGAGCGCCTAAAAACTACGATTCGCAGCCTAATGACGCGTGTAGCCATGAAATACAACAATCGCAGTGGGCGTTACCGCAAATTTGGCACCGCAAAAATCGGTGATATGACGGATGCACAATTGCTTTTTTGTGGTCGCCGCGTGGTGCGTGTTGCACGAAATCAAATTGATTTTTTGGCAGAAGCAGGTGTGAATGAAAATATTATACAACGCGTCACTGATGCAGCGCAGGATTTTGAAAATGCGCTCAATATTCAGCAAGATAAAGTGGCAGACCGCGATATTTCGGTCGAAAATAGAATTGAGCAGGGAAATAAAATATATCAGGAATTGATTGTGTTGTGCGATATCGGTAAAGATATTTGGGCAGAAAAAGACCCGGTGAAGTACGAGAATTATACGATTTATGAAAGTAATAACGACCAGAAAAAGGCGCGGAAGGAACGGTTGAAGCAAGAGGAAAATGCGGAATAATTGGAAGATAAGAGGATAAGAAAGTTGATACATTTAAGAATAAATTATAATATACAATCTATGCGACATTTTGCCGTAATGACGTTGTTTTTTTTCGGAATTACTTTTCTACTTTCTAATCAAATTCAAAAAGAAGTCCCTTACATCATGACTGTCAGCGGTGCGATTCCGGCGGATAGCATGGGGTTGTCACTCATTCACGAACACGTTTTTTTGGATTGGACAGGCGCGGATCGTATCAACCCGAATGTATGGGACAATGAAGCAGCGTTCAAAACAATTTTACCGGATTTGCTGGAAATGAAGGCGCAAGGTGTTCGCACTTTTTTAGAATGCACCCCCAATTATTTAGGTCGTAATCCTTTGTTATTGAAACGATTAGCTGATTCTACAGGTTTACAAATTTTGACCAATACGGGCTATTATGGGGCTGTCAAAAATAAATATTTACCGCGCCACGCTTACAAAGAAACCGCTTCGCAACTCGCCAATCGCTGGATTCAAGAATGGAAAAAGGGCATTGAAGGCACAGGCATCCGACCGGGTTTTATCAAAACGAGTGTGGATGTGCCGCTCTCGCCATTACATGAAAAATTAATACGGGCGGCTGCCATTACCCATAAAAAAACGGGGCTGACCATCGTGGCGCACACCGGACCAGAAGCAGGGGCCTACCGCGAATTAGAAATTTTAAAACAGGAAGGCGTCGCACCGGAAGCACTCGTGTGGACGCACGCGCAAAGCGGTACACACGAAGGGCATGAAAAAGTCGCTCGCCAAGGCGCTTGGGTTTCGCTGGATGGAATGGGTTGGATTGATCCGGCTGATAATCAAGGAGATAGCACCGGATTTCGTAATTATATTTCCGCTCTAAAAAATTTAAAAGACAACAATCTGCTGCATCGCACGCTCATTGCGCATGATGCGGGCTGGTACACACACGGCGCAACGGACGGTAATGTGGCACGCAAACCTTACACGGCTATTTTCAAATTGGTCATTCCTGAGTTGAAAAAAGTAGGATTCAACGAAGCTGATATTCGACAATTATTGGTTGAAAATCCGAAGCAAGCCTACGCCATTCAAATCAGAACGATAAAAAAGTAAAATTCTTCATTTTCTACCCAACCTCTTCCAATTACGCTTACGTCTTGTTTTGTAATGGCCAAGCGTTTTTGGCGTTCATTAAAAACCAACATTATGAGAATTATTCATTTTCTATTTGTAGCACTATTATTCACAGTAACGGCTTGCGATGGCATTGCAAACGTGCCAGTTCAACAGAACAAACTGGTTGGCTTTTGGAAATTAATTCGCATTACTGGCGGCTTTTCCGGGCAAGGTTATCCAGCTGATTTTACAGACGTAGAATTTAAAAACAATAATACGTATCGCATTAATAATCAAGATGAAGCGAAAGGCGAAGGTACGTATACGCTCATTACGACTGGCGATAAACTTACACTCACGCTCACGCCGAATGACTCTACAAAAATTGGTTTTGAGGAATATGAAAAAGACGTTGTTTTCGATGGTGATAAGTTATTTTTGAACGACCCTTGCTGCGATTTATTCAGCTACGAATTCGGCAAAGAGACGGATAATGAATAATTAAAGAATGAAGGAATGAATAATGACCCAAGAAAGAAAGCTATCATTTGACAAAAAACTAAATGAAAATAAATAGTTTGCTTTTATTTTCTTATTTTGTTAAGTGCCTATTTAATTATTCATTCCTTCATTCTTAGCTATTGATTATTCATTCCCAAATTCCTACCTTCGCGCCAAAGCGATTTTGGTTTTGCATATACAACAACTTAAACTCACCAATTTTAAAAATTACGAACAGCAGGAAATCACTTGTTCGCCGCACGTCAATTGCTTTTTGGGGTTGAATGGCATGGGTAAAACCAACCTGCTGGATGCCATTTACTATATTTGTATGACCAAAAGCCACACGGGATTGACCGATGGAAATGTGGTGCGGCATGGCGCGGATTTTTTTCGAGTAGAAGCGATTTTTCAACAGGACGAGAAGCGCGATAAAGTGGTGGCAAAAATAATTCCCAGAAAGAAAAAAGAATTTGAACGAAACGATGTCCCCTACCCTCGCCTTGCCGACCACATTGGCGAATATCCTGTAGTAATTGTCGCGCCAAATGATACGAATATCGTGCTGGAAGGCAGCGAAGTACGCCGCCGTTTTTTGGATAATACGTTATCACAACTCGACCCGATTTATCTTCGTTCTTTACTCTCTTATAATAAAATATTAGAACAACGTAATGCGCTGCTCCGACACTTTACTGAACGACGTACCTTTAATGAAAGTCTTTTAGAAACGTATAATGTGCAACTCATCGAACCCGCTATGCTCATTTGCGACAAGCGAAAAACGTTTATTACATCTTTTTGTAAAACATTACAAGAAATTTATAATTTTATAGTCGGACAACGTGAAACGATTGATTGCCAATATGAGTCCAAATTATTAGAAACGCCTTTCGAGCAACTCATAGCGCAAGCGGCTGAAAAAGACCGTGCCTTGCAACGCACCACCGTCGGCATTCATCGGGATAATTTAGAATTGAAAATAAATGACTACCCCGCAAAGCAGTTTGCCTCGCAAGGACAATTGAAATCATTGGTGTTGGCATTGAAATTAGCGCAGTACGAAATCTTACGACAAGAAAAAAAAATGCAGCCCTTGCTCCTACTTGACGATATTTTTGATAAATTGGACAAAACTCGGGTCGCTCACTTGTTAACACTCTTGTTAGAAAAATCCTTTGGACAAATTTTCATCACCGATACGGATGATGACCGCGTCACTGACATTATACAGCGACTTAATGTACCCTACCAAAAATTCCGAATTGAAAATGGACAAGCGACACTTATAGGACAATGATGCGTTATGATGATTAAGATAACTTTACGATTAATTTAAGTAATTTAAAAATCATACCTATCCTAACAATCAGTGTACCATCTCCCAATTAAATAAAACACGAAAATCATGAGAAAGACCAGCGAACAAAACATCAAAGACGTACTCAAAGATTTGGTGGAAACCTACCGCCTCAAATCCAAACTGACACAGTCAAAAGTGGAAAACCTTTGGGCGCAACTCATGGGTAAAACCGTTGTAGAATACACTACTGAACTCAAAATTCGTAACCAAAAACTGTACGTCTCCGTCAACTCCGCACCGCTCCGCCAAGAACTTAGCTACAATCGCGCTCAAATTTTGACTAATTTGAATGAGAAATTAGAAGAAGAATATTTGAAGGAAGTAATTATAAAATGAGGATAGGAAGATGGGAGGATAGGAGTCAAAAAGCGTCCTATCTTCCCATCTTCCTATCCTCCCCTTACGGCACAGCTATCGCTTCTTTGCCATTCGATTTTTTATCGCGGCTGCCCCATTCCCACTTACGTTTTCCTTTGGTTTGCCCGGCGAGTTGCACGGCTTTGTACAAGTTCACTTCGCCAGCAGCGACTGCCAGTTGGCTGAATGGAACGAGTTCTTCTGAACCGGGTTGATATACTTTTTCTTTTACTGGCGTGACCGACTGCATGATGATGTCTTTCACTTGTTTCGCTGTCAGGTTTGGATAGTAAGCGCGCAATACCGCTGCAACACCCGCCGTTACTGGCGATGCCATACTGGTACCATCTGCATTTTTATAGGCACTGCCAGGTGCTGTGGAATAAATAGAAGTACCTGGAGCGAATACGTCCACTAAATCTTTGCTATAATTGGAGAAAGAAGCCGCCGAATTTTCACCGCCTTGCCAGTTCGTAGCGCCTACTTCAATCCAGTTCTCCGCAAATTTTAGACCAAACAAACTCTTTTTCTTGAATTTATCGTGCGGGAAGTTATTTTCAAAATCATTCTCTTTGCCATCATTTCCAGCGGCGTGCACCAGCAATACATCGTTTTTGAGTGCGTATTTCACGGCTTTATCCACCGCTTCCTTTTCTGGCGAAGCACCTTTTCCAAAACTCATATTAATAACCGCCGCGCCATTGTCAACTGCATAATAAATCGCATTTGCCACATCTTTATCGCGCTCATCCCCATCGGGCACGGTACGCACGGACATAATGCGCACATTATCTGCCACGCCTTTTATACCAATTGTATTATCGCGCTTTGCAGCAATGATACCAGCTACGTGCGTACCGTGAAAAGAGTCTGGTCCGCGCACGTCGTTATTGCCATAATAGCGTTCATTTACATCTGCGTAATTATCGCCAACGATTGCACGAGAATCATAATCAGGATTATACGCATAATTTAATTGCTTGTCATAATAATCATATAATTCTTGCACTTCGGCTTTAATGTCATTAAACGTAGCACCACTTCCCATCGCTTGAATGAGAATATCGGTCACTGCGCCTTGCAATTTATCCTTGGTTGCTGCTTTTACTTTTTTTACATCTGCCAAAGTAATAGAATCTTTACCGACCTGCTTTTCAATGGATTTTACTGCGTCAAACACTGCCGAATAATTCGCAAATTTAGGCTCCGCATCCTTTCGCTTCTCTTCTACTACTTTTTTATATTCCTCATATTTGGCATATTCTTTCTTTTCGCTTTCGGATAAAGAAGACACACTTTTACCTTCGTACTTGGCTTTCAATGTTTTATACAAACGGGTTACTTCATACGTGTCATGGTTTACATTTTCGCCATTTTTATTACCCAAGAAATTCCAGCCGTGCATATCATCTACATATCCATTTTTATCATCATCTATACCATTGCCGGCTATCTCATCAGCATTGACCCACATGACCTCTTTCAAATCTTCATGTTCGTAATCCACGCCAGAGTCGAGCACTGCTACGATGATAGTCCGACTTTTTTTACCTTTTAGCAGGTTTTGATACGTCCGCTCCGTGCCCACGCCCGGTACGCTGTCCGTTGCAGGGTCGAGATTAAACCAATTCGCAGGTGGCTCATCTTGTGCGTACACCGCCACAAAACCGCTCCAAAACAGAGCAATAACTAACAATAATCTAAATTTCATATAATATATGTATTTTTAAAATATTTACAATTTTGATTCAAGATCGGGATTGGAGGGTAGGTGTTAGACAGCAATACAATCTTAAATTTTTCAATTTATTAAAAGAGAATTTCACAAAACTATAGCTGCATTTTGAAACGAAAAATAATAGGCTGTATTGTTAGTTGTTAAATCTGTTACACAATGGGGAAATCTGACTTCCGACCTCTGACTTCCAATTTTTATAATATGTCAAAGACAATTAACTTTACCATTTGGTTGGCAAAAAGTAGGCGCTTTTTTGTGAAATTCAAGTTAAAAAATTTTCAGACCTGACACGTCTGAAAACTCATTTTTACCACTTATGAAATTATTCCACATTCAAATCCGCTTGTTGTTTCGTTGGCTGCGCTATTTTTGGCGAGCAAAGACGATATATGACGTGCATTCGCCATTCGTAGCCGATTTTGTGAACGTTGTGTTAGAAGACGACCGTACTTTTTATGCCTTTTCAGAAATTGAATTCCTGCGCGAAAAGTTGTTGAAAAATAAAACCGAACTCATCATTGAAGATCACGGTGCAGGTTCTAAAGTAAATCCTTCTACCAAACGCTTGATAGCAGATGTCGCGCATCACTCCGCCGTGCCGCCCGAAGTGGGTCAACTCTTATTCCGACTCGTCCATTTTTCTAAACCAAAAACCATTTTAGAACTTGGTACTTCACTTGGTATTTCTACTTTGTATTTAGCCTCTGGCGCATTGAACGCACAAGTCCGCACGTTGGAGGGTTGTCCCGATATTGCCGACAAGGCACTGCATCATTTTTCAGTTTTAAACCGAACGAATATTCAATTATACAAAGGCAAATTTGAAGAAACCTTACCAAAAGCATTAGCAGATTGGAGGCAATTAGATTTCCTTTTTTTGGATGGCGACCACCGACAAGGCGCAAGCTGGCATTATTTTGAAAAATGTCTCGAACACGCGCACGAATACAGCGTTTTCGTCATCGCCGACATTCATTGGTCCGCAGAAATGGAGCAGGCTTGGACAAGGATGCAAGCACATTCACGTGTCAAACTTTCCATTGATTTATTCTATGTTGGAATCCTCTTTTTTAGAATAGAACAACATCAAATCGAACATTATACGTTGATTAAAAAAAGCTGGAAACCTTGGAGGTTGGGGATATTTGGAGCATAGGAAGATAGGAGGATGGGACGCGCTGGAATCCTATCTTCCCATCCTCCTATCCTCCCTCTACCTGCTTCCCGCCACTTCCCCACCCCGCTGAAAACCAATCGTTTTTTTGTTGAAAACGCTATTTTCTTTATCCGTTTTGAAACTCGCCACGTCGTCCAGCGTAAGCAAATGGGTAGAAGTGTGGTCGCGTTCCGCTATTGGTACCGATGCCAGACGGAGGTTTTGATTTTTAATTGCTTCCATTACGACATTGCGCACCGTGCGGGCGTTGCCGAAATATTTATCTCGATAATTGTACAAAGATTCCAAATGTTTTTTCAAATAGGCTTCCGTTTCAGGAGTCGGCACGATGCCTTGTTCAAACAGCATGAGTTGAGAAATCTGGTGCAATTCCTCTGGCGAATAATCGTCAAATTTTAGAATTTTATCAAACCGAGAACTCAAGCCCGGATTGGCTTTCAGGAAGGACTCCATGTTATCGGGATAACCCGCTACAAATACAAAAAACTTACCACGTTGGTCTTCCATTCGTTTGAGCAGGGTTTGGATTGATTCATCTCCAAAATCGCCCTGACCACCATTCGTATTCCGCGTCAGCGCATAAGCTTCGTCAATAAACAATACGCCGCCCATCGCTTCCTCTATGCGCTCCGCAGTTTTTGTCGCCGTTTGTCCGACGTAGCCTGCCACCAGTCCTTGCCGATCGGTTTCTACCATGTGACCACGTTCGAGTACGCCGAGTGCTTTGTAAATTTTAGTCAAAATACGCGCCACTGTTGTCTTCCCAGTTCCCGGATTGCCAACTAAAACGGTGTGTAAAAAAAAGCTATTCAACACGTCCTTACTGGTTTCCCGATAGAAACGCACCAAGCGCACGAGTTCATTGATTTGCGCCTTGATTTTATCCATCCCGATGAGGCGGTTCAACTCGTTGAGCGACTCTTGTAGCATAATTTCATCCACCGGAATATGCGGCAACTCGCGTCCGTCTATATGCTGGATTCGTATAACATCTTCCAAATCAATGGTAGATAGATGTTCTTTGTCGAAAGTCCGTGGATTCGCAGCTGCCATCACACGCAAGCCGAGATTTATTTTCGCTTTTTCTATCAAATCATACACAAAACGGGCATTGCCAAACGTGCGGTCGCGCTTGCGATACGCCTCGGTAATGAGTTCCTCAGATTTAAATTTGGCACTTGGCGTGAGTTTTACAATTTTTTCTTGCGCCGCATATTCCGCAATCTGAGCGAGTTCCTGTGGCAAATAATCGGTGAATTCAAAATACAATTTAAAGCGCGATTTTAAACCTGGATTAGAATCCAAAAAGTTTTTCATTTCTTTCGGATAACCGGCTACAATGACCGCCAAATCCCCTATTCCGTTGGACATTTCCCGTACCAAAATCTCCACGACTTCCCGACCAAAATCCTTACTGTCATCGTTGGAACGCGCCAAAGAATAAGCCTCATCAATAAACAACACGCCGCCCCGCGCTTTTTCAATGGCATCTTTCACTTTTGGAGCGGTTTGTCCAATGTATTCCCCAACTAAATCTACGCGGTCTACTTCATGCACGTGTCCTTTGCTCAACAAACCCATTTTTTTGTACAATTTCCCCATCATGCCCGCCACCGTGGTCTTTCCGGTACCCGGATTGCCGATAAAAACCGAATGCACATTGATTTCTTCTTTCTCTTCAAAGCCCTTTTCTTTGCGCAATTGCAAAAACTGAATATACTTGGCGTGGTTGCGCACTTGTACTTTAATATCCTTCAAACCAATGAGTGCGTCCAATTTTACCATGACCTGTTCAAAATCTTGGACACTTTCCGTTTCCGGCGAAAGAATCACAGTAGATTGACTATCAGGCAGTAACACACCTGCTATTCCTTCTTCAAAGTCCTCTTCTACTTCAAATGGAATGACCGCCAGCAGCTTATCCATAAAAATAACTTCTGCCGAGTAGCGGTCTTTGCGCCACGAGCCTTTCACATTCGAACCCCAACCTGCCGTGATTTTGATGGTGTCATCCCGTTTTTCGATGCGTTGGAGACGTACAACTTGTCCTTTTAGTTCACGGGCATCATTATAAAATTTGGTAAATAATTCGCATTGCCAAGCCTTGGTAATGGGCAAGTTACGCAATAAAATTTCCACATATATATAGCGCGTTTCCTCGCTATTAAAGCGTTTGTAATAAATACGGTCATCTTCATTTACATCATCATAAGGACCTTCATACAGCTTGAGCGACTTTACTTCCAGATATGGATTCCGGCTTGGTAGCGCATTTTTTCCAGCATCTTCAATATAAAAATACTTCGTCGCTACTTTTTCGCCTTCCACCCACATTTCCCAGTAAAACGTCCCTTTTTTCCAGAACGCACCCTCATTTTTGTTGCCCCAGCCCTCGCGGATGTACACCACATTATCATACTTGCTTACCTTTTTCGGAATCGTCAAGGAACAAAGTTCTTTGCGCCCTTTTTTCAACGAAAAACACTTGAGTGTTACTTCAATTTCCCAATCCTCTTCGTCAAATAGTTTGTTGTAAAACGAAAGCTCCGCATAGATAAACGTTGTATCATACCGGTCAAACACCTGCCGATACTTCTTCTTGTTATCCGCCAGCCACTCGGTAGAAGAGTACGCCTTGAGTTCCCGAAATTTGAATCGCTTAAAATCCGTAGCCGAAAATCCTTCTTCAATCATCATGTCGTGTCCTATTTTCAATCCAACAATGTCTTTGTCCTGCTGTATTTCGATGTATTTTGTTTAACCCTGCTTTCGACTTTCCAAATCAACTTCCAATTTGGCACTTTTTGTGTAAACTGCCAATAATTGCTCCAAATAGTTTTTGTTAAAATATTTTGAATGTAATAATAACGCCACTTGCAATCCGCTAAAACTTGGTGCTTTATACCAAACACCCTATCTTAACCGATTCATTTTTTGAAGACATTAGATATTAGATTATAGACATTAGATAACAAGATTTACATTATTAATAATCAATCTATCGTCTAAAATCTATCGTCTAAAGTCTAAAATCTACCATCTAAAGTCTAGACCAAAATGGCAGTCCTTCGCCTCAAAATTCCAATTCTCGTCAAAGATACAAAAGTAGACAACCAACAATTGTACTACCTGCGCCCGCTATTCACGGGACATCCCATTGCTACGAACCGCCGCTTGGAACTCGCCACCGCTCGCCTGCGCGATGAAATCAAACAGTATTTCAAAGGTTTCACCGTAGATAAAAATAATGCTGACCACCTGCTTTGGTACTTATTTAATCCCGACATTCAATATGATATTTTTGAATTCAACTTTCGCGTAGGCGAGGTGTGGGTAGCAGGCAAATTCGGTGTGGCGAGTTTTCAATTGCAAGGCATTACATTTGCGTGTCTGCCGGAGGTGAATAACTATATGTTCATGGCGGCGAGCGAAGGAGCGCGTTTCAATCTCAAAAACCGCACGGAGCAAGTGTTGAAGCGCTTATTACCGATGTTGAAAAAAGACCAACCCGAAGATTTTGAAATAGAACGCTACTACGCTGGCGGTCGGGAATTTGTAACGCATATCGAAGTAAATGTCAATATTGGATTTGGTTTATTTAAACATGAAATCGCCGAACAAAGCTGGATTTTTGCACGCCTGCGCGACACGTCTGAGTTTGAGGGTGCAGTGGAAGTAGAACGGGTTGGGTATGATTTGAATAGTCGCTACCCGGCGGAACTCGGCAGGGCATTCTACCGCGACGACCTCGTGGATAAGTTGCATCAAATTATTTTTCAAAAAGAAAATACGCCAATTGCGCTGGTCGGTGAGGAAGGCGTAGGCAAACGAGCGCTTGTGCATGAAGTGGTGTGGCGCTATCAAAGCAATTTTTATGGTGCAAAAAAAGGCGAACCGGAGCAAGTGTGGCACCTCGACCCCACGCGCGTCATCACTGGCATGAGCATTCAAGGGATGTGGCAAAAGCGGTTTGAAGCGATTCTCGCCTACCTTATGAATCCCGATGGCGAACATAAACGAACCGATAAACTGCTGATTGACAATCCAGTAGCTTTACTTCGTATCGGTAAAACCAGTCAAAATAACATGACTTTGAGTGACGTGCTCAAGCCGTATTTGGAAAAACGTCGCTTGCAATTAGCCCTCATCGCAACGCCCGAAGAGTGGAAAATTGTGCAGGAAAAAGACCGCAGTTTCGCCGATTTATTTCAAGTCATTCGCGTGCAATCGCCTGATTTAGAGACCACTTCTAAAATTGTATTAGAACAACGCAAAGTGCTGGAACGCGAGCAGAATTGTCAAATTACCATCCAAGCAATTCATCATCTTTTCACCATTCAACGCAATTTTTTTCGGAACCAAGCGCTGCCCGGCAGTGTGATGAAAATGCTGCGCCAAGTGGCGGTAAAGTATCGCTTCGGCATCATTGACCTGCCGCAAGTGCGCGAGGAATTCAAAGCATATAGCGGCTTGGAAGACCGAACGCTCGAATCCGGCGGGCAGTTGGAACAAAGCGCGGTGCACGAAGCATTATCGCAGGAGTTGGTCGGTCAGCCGCGAGCCGTAGAATCTTTATCGAATGTGGTGCATCTGGTAAAAGCGCGATTGGTAGACAAAACCAAACCGGTGAGTTCTTTTCTGTTTATCGGTCCGACGGGCGTGGGTAAAACGCAGGCTGCCAAGATTTTATGCAATTATTTGATGGGCAGCGAAGGGTATTTGTTGCGTTTTGATATGAATGAATTTATTGATGCGACGGCGGTGCAGCGTTTGATTGGCGATTTTTATAATCCCGAAGGACAGTTGACGGGTAAAGTGCGGTATCGTCCGTTTGGCATTTTATTGTTGGATGAAATTGAAAAAGCGCATCCGAAAGTGCATGATTTGCTGCTGCAAGTGCTGGACGAAGGCAGGTTGACGGATAGCTTGGGTCGAACGGTGGATTTTTCTAATACGATTATCATTATGACCTCCAACCTCGGCGCGCGCGAGATTGGTAAACAAATGGGTTTTAATCAATCGGCAGAAACCGAAAACGCGATTTATAGAAAGGCAGTCGAAAATTTCTTCCGACCAGAGTTTATTAATCGCATTGAGGAGATTGTGATTTTCAATCCATTAGAGTTAGACCATATTTTAAATATTGCAAGGCTGCAAATTCGAGAATTATTACAACGCGATGGCTTTGTGCGGCGCACCACGATTCTCAATATTTCCAAAGAAGCCCTGCAATGGGTGGCGCGGCGCGGTTATGATGGAAGAATGGGCGGTCGAGCGTTGAAACGGCAGATTGAACGAGATTTAACAGCCCTTTCCGCAGAACAACTAATTGCTACGCATACCGAGATTCCAATTATTTTTGATATTACATTAGCAGATAATCATTTAGTTCCAACTGTAACGCCGCTCGATTTCATTTACCCGTTAGAAGAAAACTGGCTACCCGACCTACCCGATGAAAAGCATGGTAAAGGTTTTTATGGTAGATTATTACAAGCGGTTGAACGGCTCGAGCAGCGCATCGGTAGCACCGAGCAGCGCAGACGCAATGTGCGCACTGGTTTTGTCATCATGGAAGACTGGCAATATTATGATTTTAAAAATAAAGTATCGGATACAAAAGAAAAGTTGAATACCATGATGTTGAGCTTCCGCGACCGTTATATGCACGAAGCGCCTGCCCTACCGTTGCGCCTCAAACTCGGCAACTTCACGCCCCGACGCGAAGACGGTGCTGCCAATCGTGCCTTGCGCGAGCACTTCCGCGACCGCTTATTTCAAGAAGAAGGCTTAAAAGAATTACGAGAATCGTATCAATATTCCAATTCCCAATTTGATACCGTACAAACGGATTTTATCAATTATTTTATAGATGTCAATTTTTTATTACTTGCCGCGCATGATTTTTTACAAGAGCAGACCAGTCGCATCATATTGCGTTTTGAATCGCTCATCACCGGCATGGGCGAGTGGGAAATCCAATACCTGCTCGACCAATACCTCGCCCTGTTGAAAGCCTTAGATGTGCAGCACACCAAAAGCAAAACCGAACCGGAAATCAACGCCGAAGGTCACGCCCTCTACGAATTACTCTGCGGCGAAGCAGGCATCCACCTTTTTTACAGAGCACACCAAAACCCGCTCCCCGTGCGCCTTACCGTGCGCCGCGTGGACGAAACCGCTGCCGCCCCTACCCCGCACAAAGTCATCCGCATTTACGATGGCTCCACCACCCTCACCGACCTGCGCTCCGGCTTCTCCAACGCGCTGTACATCACGCCGAGCGAGTTGAAGTTGTTGTTGTATGCAGGGCTGGATAGTGGGGTGCGGAGTGGATTGATGTAAAATTGAAAAGGAATAAGGGTGCTGCCTTTCTTTTACACTTTTAGTTGCTTTATTTAGCTAAAAAAGAAATTTACAATCAATCAAAAGAGGACTTGCTTTTTAATCCGATATATGAATAAAAAAGTCAGTAGCGAACAATCGCTTGCCGCCAAGCACCCCGGCTGGCGCTAGTCTCTCCAAGTTGCGTACGCTATCGCCGAGCCTGCTCCGATATAATCGGAGATTGTATCCGGTGATTCATTTACACTATTTTACAATTAAAAATAGCAATAAGTTAACAATTTTGCTATTTATGGCGGCTATGCCAGTATTATAATGATTTATCTGTATTGTAAAGATATGTCTTCCTACCCCCGCATCTCAAACGCCCCCACGTGCTCAAAATCTCGAAAATCCACCGGAGCCACGCCTGACACCCCTTGCTCAATCATAAAAACGCCATAAATCGTGTCCACCGCCGCCATCGTGAGCTTGTTGTGGGTGACGACAATAAACTGAGAGTTGTTGGAGAATTTCTTAATAATTTTATTAAACTTATTAATATTCGCATCGTCGAGCGGCGCGTCCACCTCATCGAAAATGCAGAAGGGCGCGGGTTTCAGCAGGTACAGGGCGAAGAGTAATGCCGTTGCAGTAAGCGTTTTTTCGCCGCCGGAGAGTTGATTGATGGTTTGTGGGCGTTTACCTTTTGGTTTTGCTACGATTTCAATTTTGGATTCCAACGGATTTTCTGGGTCTAATAAAATCAAATCACAATTATCATCTTCGGTAAATAAACTGCGGAACACTTCAATAAAATTCAGTCGCGCCCGCTCGAATGCGCCGAGAAATTGCGCCGTCGCCGTTTCCTCGATTTCTCTAATCGTTTGTAATAAGGAATCTTTTGCTTTTACCACATCATCGCGTTGTTGTGATATCGTATCATAACGCTCCTTGATTTCATCATAAGCCTCCACCGCCATCGGATTGATTTCGCCGTAATTGTCCAAACGATTTTTCAGCCGTTCTACTTTTATTTCCAATTCAACTTCCGGTTCTATGGTTGAAGAAGGGGTCGCCTGACTTAAATCCACATTAAACTCAATCTGTAAACGCTGTGCAATCGAACCTATTTTAAATTTATAATCCGTGCCTTTATCTTTCAAATTGTTAATCAAAACCTGCGCATTTTGCGCCGTTTTCGATAATTGCCGAATTTTATTTTCCAACTCATTGATTTCACCCCGTGCTTTAAAATATTGCGCTTCCACTTCACCCAGCGAGGCTTCCATTTCTTTGCGTTGGTTGTAAGATTCTTCCAATTCTGCCTGCATATCTTGCAGCACGCCATTGATTTCTTCGGTTTCCCGAATACTATTTTGCACCGCCTGTTGATTCTGCGCTACCGCCGCGTTCACTTCTTCCAATTGCTTTTCCCGATACGACCACTCTCGCTGAAACGACGACACTTTATTCTGCTGTCGAATAAATTCAATATTTTTCTCATTATAAACGGTCGAAGCCTGACTCAACTGCTCCGCCAATTGCCGGAAGGTTTCATCGGTCGTAGAAATGCGAGCTTTCGCGGCGGTCATCTCGCTTTGTTTGGCGACGAGTGCCTCTTCGATTTGTACATTCGCTTCCCGCAATTGCAGCATCGTTTGTTCTAATTGCGCACGTCTTTGGTCAGCATCGCGCAAAAAGGTTTCAAAATTTTCCAACCGAATATATAATGAAATCTTTTCTTGCGTTACTTTATTTAGAATAGTCCGAGCCTCGGAAACCTGCACTGGCGTGCGTTCCGCTTTGAGCGCTTGTATTTTGGATTTGAAATTATAAAATTCGGTAGAAAGCTGATTCGATTCTTTTTCTAACTTTTTAATTTGATTTTCGAGAATTTCCAAATTCTTCTTCCGCCCAATTTTCTTCCCCTCAAACAATCCTACCGAACCACCCGACACGCTAAATTTCCGCTGAATAAACCGTCCACTTTTTGACAACAGCACAATCTCATTTTCCGGCAATTGCCCGACTAAATCCTCGCGCTCCGTCACTAAAACGTTGCCCAACAGGAAGTTACACAAGGGACGATACGCCGCATCCGTCTCCACCAAATCAATCGCCTGCAAAGTATCCGGCAGCAGCGCAATTGGGGTCACATAATCCTGAAACGCTTCCAGCACAAAGAAATTCGCCTTACCTTTCTGACTTTTGCTCAACAATTCAATCGCCCGATTCGCCTCTCGCAAATCCTTGACCACATAGAAATTCAAATACGGTTCCAAATAATTTTCAATCGCCACCCGGTATTCTTCCTTCACATAAATCAAATCCGACAACAGCGGCACGTCGCGCCCCCAATCCTTATTGCTACTCAAAAACCGAATGGACTCCGGGAAGCCCTCCAGGTTTTCAATCATGCTCTGGGTGAGCTTGTATTCATTGCGTTTGGCATCGAGTTCGCGGTTGACTTTCGTGATGTGCTTGGTGAGTTCTTCGGCTTCGTGTTCGGCTTTTTGCAAGTGCTGCTGGCGTTGCTCTTCGGCAATTTCGAGCGATTCTACGATGTCTTTTTTTCGCTGCTCTTCTTTTTCTAATTCCGACACTTTTTCCTGCAAGGCACTCACTTCCACCCGCCGCTGCTCGGTATCGAAACTCGTTCGCTCCAATTCTAATAAACTGCTCTGTATCTGATTGCTATTCACCGCCTTGCGCTTTTCCAATTCAAAAACCTCGCGCTCAACCCCTTGCTGCTCTTTCAAAATCCCATCCAAATCCGACTTCAACGTTCCATGACTTTCCCGAATGTCCTTCAAATTCCCCGCTGCACTTTTCAATTCTGCTTGCAATACATTTTCCCGCTCCTGTTCTACCTCTGTTTCATTTCGATAATGCGCAATATCCTTTTCCAACTGCCCCAAGCGCCCTTCCGCTTGTTTGATTTCCTCCGCCAGTTTCACCCGATTTTGCGCTACGAACTGCCGCTTCTGCTCGTGCATCCGCTTGTCGCCCTCCATGCCTTTGATGCGCCCCACCAGCCGGTTCAAGTCGCGCTGCTTATCCGACAATGCTCGCTCGGTGTCCAAATTCGCCTTGCGCCCCGCTTCCAAACTCGCCTCCACTTGCCGCAATTCAATCTCCGCCTGCCGATAGCTGTCCTCCTCGCGTTGCAACTGCGCCTGCACATCCGCCTGCCCTTGTCGCAAGGTCGCACTGCGCAGCAACGCCAAATCCACGCTCATCAACTTATACTCCTCCCGCATTTCAAAATAGCGCTTCGTCCGCTTCGCCTGCTTTTCTAGCGTTTTTAGATTGCCTTCAATTTCAAATAGCAAATCCTGAATCCGCTCCAAATCCGCCGCCGTACTCTCCAACTTACTCAACGTTTCCTTTTTCCGCGCCTTGTATTTCGACACGCCCGCCGCCTGCTCAAACATTCGCCGCCGCGCATTTTCCTTGTCCGCCAAAATATCGTCCACCATGCCCAGTGCAATAATCGCGTACGAATCCGAGCCAATGCCCGTGTCCATGAGCAGCGTGGTGATGTCCTTCAAGCGGCACGGCACGCCATTCAGCCGATACTCACTCTCGCCCGTGCGGTACAGCATCCGCGTCACCGTCACCATATTATATTCCGTCGGAAGCAAGTTTTTCGTATTCTCAAACGTCAGCGACACCTGCGCCAAGCCCCCCGGCTTCCGACTTTTCGTGCCATTAAAAATCACACTCGACATCTGGTCCAGCCGCAATTCACTACTCTTTTGCTCGCCCAGCACCCACCGAATCGCATCCACCACATTCGACTTCCCTGACCCGTTCGGACCCACAATACCAATCACATCCTCCGAAAAGTTAATCACCGTTTCGTTCGCAAAACTCTTAAACCCCTTTATTTCGAGACTTTTCAATCGCATAGCCTGCAAAGATAGGAAAATAGGGGATTTTTTGATTTGCTAATTTGCCAATTTGCGGATAGGATGACCTGGAAACTTCAAGTTTCCTCAAAGCTTAATAAATGGTATTTGTTATTTGAATTTAATATTTGCTTAAAATCGGAATTCGATATATGTTCGTATTTCTGGATTGAATTTATAATAATCGGATAAAATAATATTTACTCTGGAGCCCAAGGAGATGCGATTATTTCCCAGAATGATTCCAGTAATTACATTAAAATTAGACCTATTGTAGTCATAAGGAAAGTTTATTGGACGAAAATCAAAAAAATAGTCATAATCACCACTGGCATAGTAAGTAGATTCATTATACGTCAAATCACCGAGAAATGAATAATTATAGCTTAATCCCAATAGCCCGTTTATGTGGAAAGATTCCTTATTTCTACCAAAAATTGCGATTACAGGCAGCTCTATATTGTGAACATCATAAATGTAACTATACTCTGTATAGTCAAAATCTCTCCAAAAAACATTGTAATTAGATTCCGAACCAGAAAATTCGTCTATTCTGTTAGCATAATTAAGTTCCGTCTGAAATCCTATCCAACTTGAACTCGGATGAAAACGAAAAGATACCCCACCAGTAAAACTAAACTGGTTAAAACTTGGAGAATAGTTTAAACCGGCATGAATGCCCCAATCAGTTTCGTTTTCTGTAACAATTGGCTGACCGACTTTTTGGTAAGCTCTTGGTGGGGACTCATTTATTCTTATCATTTTGGCTATTGAATGTTCTTGTCCATCTGGATTAACAACTTTTAATGTCATCGTATAATCTCCTTCTGACATATTTGTCCAAAAAAACTCTTTCTCCAATTCCTTATCATTCCAATAATATTTAGTGCCTGGTAAAATATTGAGCGATGTACTTTTGAAGTTAACTCCACAAGGCTCTGTACATCCTAATGGGTTACATTCATAAGTAAAATTAGCGGTAGGCGGTTTGAAATAAATACGTCCGAATTTCTTCCACCTGGTTTCATAATCAGGCATATTATGAGTTGGGTTGCCCAATTCTTTTAAATGAAGTATAGCTTGTTCAAAATTAGCTCCAAGTCCTTTTAATAGTATTGCTGTTCTCTCATCAGCTTTCAATTCTTTATCATAAGCATTTAAAGTATCTGAGTGGTCGAGTTGTAGATGCGCGATAGCATGAAGTAGTAATCCTTTCATGTACCAATTGGGGTTTGGAGAAGTAAGAAAAGAATCCTTTGGAGAATAAAAAATAATTCGCTCTCCTGTTTTTTTGTTATTATAAGCTGAAAAAAACTTGACTTTATTACATGGCTTAAGGCTTTCAAAATTTGTTGGAGGAAATGTATCCTTCAGAGTAGGTGATTTTAACATTAGTAGTGGAGCATATAATTTTAATACTTTTTGCTTTAATGCTGTATCTTCCTTTGCACGTATGCAATCTTTAATTTCATCTTTCACAAGTTGACATTGAAACTTTGGCTGTGCTAATGCAATGTTTATTGAAACTAAAAAAATAAAAGCATATAAAAAGGGGCTATTTTTTAACATCATATGAACTGGTTTAATTATTTAGCTATTTTTTTTATTTATCTGGTATTCCATCAAAATTTCTATCAAAAACATCAATGATTGAACCTCTTTCCGGATATCTATTGATTCCTATAATTTTACCATTTCTGATTTTTGCTAAAATAACAGGAGTATTTCTAATGGTAACTTCAATCCTATTATCAAATGTCTTTATCGCTGATTTAGGGTATCTGTTTTTTATATTTTCTAAAAGTTTAATCATCTCTTTCGCTACCTGTGGTCTACCAGGAATTGAAATTGGGTCTTTTGGCTTCTCTTGAGGATTTGGTCCTTCCTCTTTTTGAGTTGATTTGCTGATAATTTCAATTGATTCAATTTGCTCGGGAGTAACTTTCTTTTCACGCAATTTTTTAATAATACCAGAGACGCCTATCCTTGCTTCAATCTTGTAAGATTTTCCAGTATTGGCGAATGTGTCAATAACAGTGAATGACAATGTATCAGGTATTAAATCAAGATTCATATCTGGATTTTGTTTCCTGAATTTTTCCAACTCATTTTTTTGATTATTCCCGCTCAGTAACAAAATAGGTATCAGACGGGCGTAATAAGTATTATATTTCTCATATGCCTTTTTAGTAATGTTTTTTTGAAACAAATCATTTTTATCTATTTGGTTATAAATACCTCCAACTTCTGCTTTACTTGTATATACATAAAATTTTACTTCTGCCACAACTTCTTCTGCAATATTAAGTATAGACTTGCCTTTGGCTTTGGGTTTAACTTTATAGACAATTTTTTCAGTCAAAGATAAAGCTAATTTAATTGTTTTTGGTTTGCAACTTACTAATAAGCAGGTTAACAAGGTTAAAGCAATAATTATAATTAGATACTTTTTTTTCAAGAAAATCATTTTACAAAAATTTAATATCATTTTTCACTAGAAAACCATTTAAACTTCCTTTTGGATGGAATATTTTTATTACAATATTCTTCATACGCCATTTTTGATTCTAAATGCTTGTCTTTTGCTTTTTTTAAACAATTACAACCTTTATCTATTTCTTCAAAATCAATATATAATAGCCCTAAACTATGTAATGCAGCCCATAAGTTTGGGTCGTTCTCAATAGCTTTTTCAAAAGAGGTTATTGCTAATTGACGTTGTTCTAATTTTAAATGAGCATAACCTTGATTGCAATATGCTTTGGCAAGATTTTCGTTTCTAGCAATCAAACGGCTGAATGAATTTAATGCATTCTTCCAATCTTCATTTAATAAATATTCTATTCCCTCTTCATACAGTTCTTTAGCAGTTTTGGATTTATTCGAACCTTCCGGGTGAATGTGGGTATTTCTTTGAACTATACTAATTGAACCATTACTAATGTCCTGAATATTTATGTTACTGTCTCCGTTTATTCTACTATTGAAATTCCTATTTTCTATGTAAGATTCTATTTCTTTCTGTACATCCTTATTTTCTACTATCTGGTTTTCTTCTTCCATTTCTTTCATTAAATAGTTTAAAGCCTCAATGACTTTGTTTCGTTCTATTGTTCCAGATTCAAAATTTATAGTCCCAAGGCTCATAGCTTTCATTACTTCTTTAAATCTTGCTGATTGTAGAATTAAGTCATAAAAAAGAGGGCTATTTTGTAGTAAATTTTGAGCCTCTTGCAAAGCTTCCTTGATTTTATTTTCTGCAATCAATCGAGTAATGTGAGCATGGTAAAGTTTTGTAGAACTCATATCAAATGTTGTTATAAAAGACAGACCAGCGAAAAGTACACTCTTATCACATTAAGTTTTTATTAATAAAATTGAATCAGTAGGATAGTTGGAAAAGGTAAGTTGTTTAAACATGGACTTTTGGGGGTTTTAGATTTACAATACTCGTCTTGCTACAAAGATATACTAATTTTGCTTGCGTTAAAAGATTTTTTTAGCTTTTTTTAATCCCGCTTATACCAAGTTATTATCCTTTAAGTAACGGTACAAAAATAAACAGATATAAAGTATTAAATTTGTTGCCAAAAAGATGGCAGCAATACCGGAAAGTAACCCACGCTGTTGGAAGTTTGTAACTTCCAACTTTAAATCAACCGAAGTTTATAACTTCGGGCAGCCAGGCGGCAAGTCACAAACTTGCTTTATTTAGGCATCGAAAGTTCTAAACTTTCGACAGCAAGGCGTGCTTACGCTTAAATATCCAATGTCTTGGATTACCTATCCTCCCACCGCTTTGGGTTTCTGCTACCATGTAGAATAGCCAAAATATAGACGTTAGAGCCAATTACTTTGTAAATGAGATTATATTGAAAACGTTGAATAACCATCCGCCGTTTTTCACCTTGAATTTTTTGAAACACGAAAGGCGTTTCTTCTAAAACGGTAATGACATCAGCGATTGCAGCTAACAAATCGAAACCAAGCCCTGTACGCTGCCGCTCTAAATACTCGAAGGCTTCATCTAAGTCAGCTTCTGCTTCTGGCTGGAGGATAACAAGATAAGGAGGCATTAGCGAGATTTATATTTGCCCAGCACTTCCCGCGCCGGTTTTCCAATCGAAGTTCCTTTCTCTAGTGCCGTTTCTCGGCGTTCTAATTCTTCCTGCCATTCATCTGATAATTGGAAATTATCAGTTGCCAATAACTCTATCATAAAGTGCATCAGCTCTGCTTGTTCGGCTTTGCTTAAGACAATCACTTCTTCTTTTATCGCTTGAATGCTCATGTGTGTTGTTGTTGTTGTTGTTAGTGACGCTAAAATACGAAAAAGCCAGATAGCAATCAATAGCTTATAAAAACGAATTGCGCTGCCCTTCTCTCCACACTGTCGGAAGTTTGCAACTCCAACTTTAAATCATCTAAAATTTATAGTTTTCGACAGCAAGAGATTAAAATCCCCATCGCTGCCGCCAGTCTGTTCAATTAACTACAATTTAAAAACAAGTAAGCTGGCGCTGGATTGCATCCAGTGAGTTATATCTTACCTTGCTTTTCAGCAATTTTTCCAGTATTTTTGTAAGAAAAAATCGTCATGCAATACCACGCTATCAACATAGACCCGGAAATTATGGGCGGCACACCTGTTTTCAATGGCACGCGCGTTCCTGTTCAAACATTATTTGATTATTTAGAAGGTGGGGATTCACTGGATGAATTTTTGGATGATTTTCCGTCTGTCACGAAAGAACAGGCGATAGAAGTATTGGAAATGGCAAAAACGACGCTCACAACTGAAAAGATTTTAGATGAAAATTTTGCTTGATGAGAACTTGCCGAGAAAACTAAAAGTAGATTTCGGTGAGGAACACGAGGTAAAAACCGTCCGCGAAATGGGCTGGCTCGGCAAAAAGAATGGCGAATTATTGGGTTTGCTGACGCTAAATGGTTTTGAGATTTTCATTACCCTCGATAAAAGTTTGCGATTTCAGCAGAATTTGGATAAGTTTGAGATAGTCGTTTTTCTATTACTTGCCTTTAACAACCGCCGAGACCGTTTGCAGCCATTGGTTGAGCAAATAAAAAAAATGTTGCAAAACGATGATTATGGAAAGTTTAATGAAGTAAGTTAGTAAAATATGGAAAACACCATCGAACGCATTACCATCAATCCGGAGGTTTCGCACGGCAAGCCGAGCATTCGCAATATGCGATTCACCGTTGCACAGCTATTGGAATTGCTGGCGGCGGGCATGACGCACGAAGCAATTCTGGAGGATTATCCGTATTTGGAAGAAGAAGATATTCAGGCTTGCCTATTATTTGCTGCCCGCATGGCAAATACAAAATCTATCACTCCGCTTGCCGCCGCTTAAAGCATGTTGAAATTCATCGTTGATACGCAACTCCCGCCTAAATTGGCAAAATTTCTGATTGTGAAAAGTTGCGACGCTGTTCCTGCTTAAAGTATATAAATGCTGCTCCTTAGAGCCTTGTTTTCCACCTCTTTTTTTTCTATTTTTGTGTGTTACTCAATGTTTTTAACTTCAAAACCATGCAACATTTAGATAGAATCACGTTTGACCCGCTCGTGATGGGCGGTAAGCCTTGCATTCGCGGTATGCGGGTGACGGTCGGCGCAATTGTGGGCTTGCTGGCTTCCGGCTACACGCATGAAGCCATTTTGAAGGCATATCCGTATTTGGAAGAAGGGGATGTATGGCAGGCGTTGGCATACGCGGCTTGGCGGGCGGAGGAAATTGACATTCCGTTTGCCGTATGATGCGTATTTTAATTGATATGAATCTCTCGCCAGATTGGGTTGACTTTTTTCAACAGGCAAATGTAGTCACCATTCACTGGTCAGCAGTGGGGGATGTACGCGCTCCTGATATGGAGCTTTTTGCTTATGCAAAAGCAAACAATTACATTGTCTTTACACACGATTTAGATTTTGGGACAATCCTCGCTGTTACCCGCGCCGACGCGCCCAGCGTGATACAAGCACGTACGCAAGACACGATGCCCGAAGTGTTAGGTACGAGATTGTTAGCAGCCATTCGTCAATTTGAAACCGAGTTACAAAAAGGGGCGCTGCTTACGTTGGACGAGGCAAAACAGCGGATTCGGGTATTGCCATTTTAAAGAAAACAGCTATGCAATTATTTCGCGATGCTTTCTATGCTTCGGTCTGCAACCGCTTCTTCTTTCTCATTCCATTAGAAATTTTAAACAACTAAAAAGCACTTCTGATGCAGAAAAAAGTACCTATTGAAATAGTAAAAAGTACTTCGGAACTACTAAAAAGATGTTTAGAACCTCTAATTGGACTCTCCGAACCTCCAATTTGGGTATTCGAGAACCAAAGTTGACTCTCCGAGAATCTAATTCCACTCTCTGAGAGTCAAAATCTACTCTCAGAGAACCTAATTTGATTTTCTGAGAACCCAATTAGACTCTTTTAGAATATAAATCGATTCTTTTAGAACCAAAGTTGATGTTTTTAGAATCCAAAAAGAGCGTTGGAAAGACTAAAAAAGATACTTAGCAGTTTGCAATTCAGCTTTATATTTGTAATGCTGTGACCATGGTCGCGCTGGTCGGTTTTCTTGCTACGTCCTCGTCGAGTCTCCGCTGGGGAGCAGAAAATGGCGACTTATTTGTGTAGAAAGGGTATTTTTGGAGGTCATATTGCTAGCATGAAAAGTAGTAGAAACGGTCATAGACCGAAAGAATGAGAACCACCGGATGCAATCCGGAGCGAGCGTGCGAGGTGTACTTTTGCATTTTACATTTTGCGGTTTTACATTTCGCGGTTTCCTATTTTAAACCGCAAAACCGCAAAATATTAAATCTAAAATGTAAAAGTTTGCGCGGCGTGTACGTTTGCGGTTTTTGATTTTTGCGGTTCGACAATTAAAAGCCCGTAGGGGTTGATATAATTATAGCAAATTGACATAGCATTTTTCAAAACTCCGTAGGAGTGGCACAACAGGATGAAAATTATATCACCCCGCTGGGGTTTTTCCAAATATCTTTACACATTTTGCTATAATTATGTCGCTCCGCTGGAGCTTTGAGCCGTTATCACATCCATCAAAATAATCATAAAAATCATAGTTTAGACAATTCGGGTGTGCCCCCGACTGAAAAGCAGTGAAGTTCCCCTTCGGGGGCAAGGGGCATCTACTTCGGCGGGGTCGGGCTATCCGCTCTTTCCGTCCCGCTTTAGGGCGGGAACGGAACCGCTGCTATCCCTCACACGGTTCCACGTTTAAGAAAAAAGTCTTCGTTTATCAGTATTTCAAAATCAGCGAACATCTGTGGAAAATAACTTAACATTTCTTTCAAAAGTCATAGAATTCTAATATATTTGAATAGTGGTTTTTCCAGCCGTACACTTATAGTTGGGCAAAAAAAATACAAAGTTCTTTGATAAGT
>CAZJXN010000035.1:26018-37835 GCA_964549655.1 uncultured Saprospiraceae bacterium | reverse complement strand
TAAGTGTACATTCACATTTATTATTTACAGGATACAAGACAGTCGCTACAAGTTATCAATTGTAAAAAAACTTTTTTTTGTCTAAAAAACTTTTTGAAAAATCCTATCTTTCCCAGCATCAAAATTTTTAGTATGAAAAAACTTTTACGCTCTTTTTGGCTTGGAATGAGCCTGCTAAGTGCCTTGCCTGCATTCGCCCAATCGCCCCGCGACACCGTCACCCTTACTGGCGTGGTGAAAGACTTCGACAATTTCCCCCTTCCTAATGCGACCGTTCAGATTGAAAATACCCAAATTGGTGCCACGACAGATTTGAATGGTTTTTTCCTGCTTCGGCTGGCGGCGGGTAATTACGTGCTGCAAATCAGCTACTTAGGCTACGATGCCAAACGGGTCGAACTCACTTTGAATAAAAATACGACGCAAACCATCAACCTCGAACAATCGCTCAATCAACTCGAAGAAATCGTGGTGCGCGAGCGCGCGGCGGATTACAACCTCTCCTCCACCGACATTGGCGTGACGCAACTCAGCATTCAATCCATCCGAAAACTGCCGTCTTTGCTCGGCGAGGTGGACGTGATCCGCAGCATCCTCCTGCTGCCGGGCGTGACGACGGTGGGCGAAGGCGCAGGCGGCTTCAACGTGCGCGGCGGCAATACCGACCAAAATCTGGTGCTGATGGACGGCGTGCCGTTGTTCAATACCTCGCATTTGCTGGGACTTTTTTCAGTTTTCAATCCCGATGCGGTACAAAAAGTCACGTTTTATCGCGGGGGCATTCCGGCGCAGTACGGCGGTCGCTCATCGTCGGTGTTGGACATTGCATTGAAAGACCCAGATGATGAGAAATTGCACGTCAATGGCGGCATCGGCATCCTCGCGAGTCGCTTGCTCATAGACGCGCCGATTGTGAAAAACAAGCTGTCGGTGTATGCCGCAGGGCGCATTTCGTATGCCGATTATTTGTTTGATTTTCTGCCGGATGAGGATTTGAAACGGACGAAAGCGAACTTTTATGACTTGGTTGGCAAATTAAAATACCAATTGAACGACCGCAATCAAGTGCAATTCATGGGCTATTTTAGCAAAGATGTGTTTCGACTGGCGGGAAACACGTCGCCGACGGTGGGCGTGAGCGCGAATTCTACCTTATTCAAATGGCAGACGGCGTTGTACAGTTTGCGTTGGACGCACTTTTTCAATGAGCGTTTTTTTATGAATGTGTTGGTTGCGAATAGTGATTATCAGCCCGGCTACGAAATCAATGAAGCGACGAATGCTTCGGAGTTGAAATCCAGCGTGTTATATCAAAATGCGAAAATTGACTTGCAACAAAGTTTCGATAAACATCAATTCAATTACGGCGTGAGTGCCATTCGCTACCAGATTTCCCCGGCGGATTTGCAGCCCACCACGTCCGAATCTGCTATCAATCCACTCACTTTGCCGGAAGAACAGGCAATTGAAGCGGCGGCGTATTGGGGCGACGACTGGAAAATCAATGCGGCGTTGAGTTTGAGTTATGGCTTGCGTTACTCTTATTTTGCGAATGTGGGTCCGACCAAAGTGTATGATTACAATCCCGAACGCCCGCGCGACGACAACAGCGTGACGGGTGCGACGGACTATTCCGACGGAAAAATTGTAAAAACCTATCAAGGTGCTGAACCGCGTGTGGCGTTGAATTGGCGATTGAATCCGCAAAGTTCGGTCAAAATTGGCTACAACCGAATGCGTCAATACATTCAACTCATTTCTAATACGACGGCGGCGCTGCCGATTGACCGTTGGAAGTTGAGCGACACGTACATCGAGCCGCAAGTGACCGACCAGTTGTCGCTGGGTTATTTTCGCAATTTTAAAAACAATGCTTTTGAAACGAGTATCGAATTATATTATAAAAAAATAGATAATTTGTTGGATTATCGCAGTGGCGTGAATTTTCTGCTGCTCGAAAAAATGGAAACCGGCTTGCTACAAGGCGAAGGTAGGTCGTATGGCTTGGAATTGTTAGTTCGAGAAAATCAAGGCAAGCTCACCGGCTGGGCGACGTACACATACTCGAATGCGCAGATTTTGGTGAATAGCCCGTACCCGGAAGATGGGGTTTTTAGTGGCAGGTATTATCCGACGAATTTCAATCGTCCGCACGTTTTTAATTTGGTTTTGAATTATCAGCAAAGTCGACAAGTGAGTTTTTCATTGAATTTCACGTACAACAGCGGTCGTCCGGTGACGTACGCGCAGGACAAATTTTATGTTGGGAATGTGTATGTGCCGAGTTTTGTGAATCGTAATGAAGACCAGATTCCCGATTATCACCGCTTGGATTTGGGCGCGACCATTGAGCCAAAGCGCAAACTGAACCAACGCTGGGAAAGCCGCTGGATGTTCTCGATTTACAATGCTTATTTTAGAAAAAATCCGTATTCCGTCTTTTTTCAAACGCAAAATAATAATAATATTCAAGTAAGTAATAAAGTGAATGCGTATCGGTTATCGGTGATTGGCACGATGGTTCCTTCGGTGACGTATGAGTTTAAGTTTTAAAAGATGCCAGATTGGAAGATGCCAGATGCCAGACCCTCAGCCTCAAACGAGAAACATAGCTGTCCGAAGTTTGTAACTTCGGACTCAACCCTTTCAACTTCCTTAACTTTTCTCAACTTCTATTCGAAAACCAATAATCATCATTCTCCTTCCGCTGCCTTTCGGCGCGAGGTGTGTCAAAGAGATTGGATTCAAACAAGTTAGTACGTTCTTGTGGCTCTTCTTCCCACGAATATTTAGCTTTTACTTCATCCTTTTCTATCGCATCTTTGTACCAAAAAGAGGCAAAAATCCCAACCAGACCGCCCAGCAAGTGACTCTCCCACGAAACGCCCGGCTGCCCCGGCAACACGCCTGCAAACATAGAGCCATAATAAAAAACGACCAGCAACGCCAGTGCAATAGACTTCAAATCCCGCCGAAAAGCACCATTCGCGATTAAAAAAGTTGCCAAGCCAAAAATCACGCCACTCGCTCCAATGTGAAATACCGAGCGTCCAAAAATCCATACCGCTAAACCGGTCAGCAAATAAATCATCGTAAATGCCGGAAACGCCACGCGCCGATAAAAAAACAGCAGCATCGCACTCATCACAAACAATGGCGGTGTATTGGACAAAATATGCCCCCAACTACCGTGTATCACAGGTGCAAACAAAATACCGCGCAAGCCAAAAATCTCTCGCGGATAAATGCCCAACCAACCAAATTGCAAACCCACCAGCCAGTTCACCACTTGTATCGCCCACATGATTGCAACTAAATAAATAGGCAACAACAGGCTCTCTTTCAGCTTTTTAGAATATTTTTCAAACATCGTATTTTTGTTATTAGTGATTGGTGAGTTGGGATTGGTGAGGCGTTATAAAGAGAACAAGTAACAAGCGCCCAAATCACAAATAACCAATCACAATTCACAAGTTAAGCGTATTTTCTACGTACCGTTCTTACAAAACCTTGTGCAATTTCCATGCGCTCGCCTTCCGTCCAATTGTATTGTTCCGCCAAACTTACCATCAGGCTTTTCGCTTCTTCCATGCGCTCAAATTTATTCAATAATTTTAAAGACTCGCCAAACGAATTCGCATCTTTTCCAAATAACTCGTTGATATACAGCAATCTGTCATTGATGGCAAACGCTTTTGTCAAGTCTGTAATTGGGCGCTCGCTCAATCTTTCCGACAAATCATTTGACTTTCTAAAATCGAATAAAGTATTTAATTTAGAACTATCTACCGGTGCTTTGCGCTGCACGGCTGGTGGCGAAACGGGCGTTTGAACGGGCGGATTATAACGAGTCGTCGGTTGCGTGTAAGTAGGCTGATAGTTTGGAGTCACAGGTGGCAGCGGAGGCACTTCTCGCACTACGACTGGCTCTTGTTTTACAACGGGCGGTTTAGGCGTTTCCACCACTCTGGGTGGCGTGTACACAGGCTTTGGCGGCTCTATTTCCTGTGGTTTGGGGGCAACTTTCACGTCATTTTCAATAGAAATTGACTTTGATTTAACAACAGTAGTCTCTTCATTTAAAAAAACTTCGTACAATTGCCGAATATAGCTCAACATCAAGTCGCGCTCAATGGGCGCTATCGTCCCTTGATTCAGGCTGATACTTTTCTGGAGCGTCGTGATTTTTTCGAGTAGGATTTTCGCTTGTTGCATTCTTTAAGATTTAGAGATGCCAGATACCAGATGCCAGACTTTGCATGCTACAAAATCTCGTAGCTAATTCTAATCTCAATTCCAAATATAAACAGTTACGTGGATTGTGATAAACTTTTATCTTACCTAAACGCTATTTGGCATTAAGAAAGTTTAGAAATCTAACGAGGTTTAGAAAAATCTTAACTTTAAACTTTCAAACTCCCAAACCTACAAACCTCAAACATTTATATGTTTTTAGAACCACATTTCAAAGGACAACGCAGCGGCTGGATTGAAGTCATCTGCGGCTCTATGTTTTCTGGCAAAACGGAAGAATTAATTCGTCGGCTCAAGCGCGCCAAAATTGCCAATCAAAAAGTAGAAATTTTCAAACCGAAAATAGATACGCGCTACGACGAATCCCACGTCGTGTCGCACGATGCCAACACGATTTTGTCCACGCCGATTGCGCACTCCTCCAAATTATTGCAATTGTCAGAAGGTGTAAACGTTGTCGGTATTGACGAAGCGCAATTTTTTGATATGGATTTGCCGGAGAATTTACAAAAAATAGCGTTGCGCGGCATCCGCGTGATTGTAGCCGGTTTGGATATGGATTTTAAAGGAGAACCGTTTGGACCCGTGCCAAATTTATTGGCCGTGGCGGAATATATTACGAAAGTTCATGCGATTTGCCCGCATTGTGGCAATCTCGCTACCCATTCCTACCGCCTTTCCGAAGAAAGAGAAACGGTGGTGCTGGGCGAAAAAGATGTGTACGAGCCGCGCTGCCGCACGTGCTATCAAATGGGGAATATTTTGAATTTGAAAGTTGTCTGAACCTTGATTCGTTGGATTTTAGGATTGTCACGATTTAACAATCTCTGGGTCTTTACCCCTTGATACCTAAACTATCGAGAAAGCGAACTTTGCCCGAAAGAAGCGAAGCGTGAAAAAATCAAGCGCATCAAAATAATCATACGAATCAAGGTTCAGGCAATAGGCTTAAATTATGCACAAAATGTCCGCCTCTCTATCGCATTTAACCTTCATAATTTTATATTTGCAAAATAAGATATGAAAACCTTAAATTCTCAGCCTAATCCTTAAACTCAACCTTAACCTTAACCTAAAACATGAAACGAAAAATCAAAATGGGCATGGTCGGTGGCGGCATCGGCGCGTTCATAGGCGGTGTACATCGCATGGCAGCCAATCTGGATGGTGAAATTGAACTCGTTTGCGGCGCGTTCAGCAGTGACCCAGCTAAATCAAAAGCCTCCGGCGAAGCACTTTACCTCGACCCCCCGCGCGTCTATGGCAGCTACGAGGAGATGATTTTGAAAGAAAAAGAATTGCCCGAAGGCGAACGCATGGATTTTATTTCGATTGTAACGCCCAACCACGTTCATTTCGGTCCGGCAAAGCTGGCATTGGAAAATGGTTTCCATGTGATGTGTGATAAACCCCTGTGTTTCAATCTGGAAGAAGCGTATGAATTAAAAAAAGTGGTAGAAAAATCAGGTTTGCTTTTCGGCTTGACGCACACGTACACGGGCTATCCGATGGTGAAACAAGCACGAGCGATGATTGAAAATGGCGATTTAGGCAAAATTCGTAAAGTCGTCGTCGAATATCCGCAAGGCTGGTTGTCGGAACAAAAACCAGATGATGATAAACAGGCATCTTGGCGCACCGACCCAAGCCGTTCGGGCATTGCGGGCGCGATGGGTGACATTGGTACACACGCTGAAAACTTGGCGGAATATGTCTCCGGTTTACACATTACCGAAATGAGCGCGGACTTAACAGCATTCGTTCCTGGTCGAAAATTGGATGACGATGGCAATGTTTTATTGCGTTTTAATAATGGTGCGAAAGGGGTGCTTCATGCAAGCCAGATCTCCGCTGGCGAAGAAAACAGTCTGAAAATCTACGTATACGGCGAAAAAGGTGGCTTGGAATGGCATCAGATGGAACCGAATACTTTATTGGTAAAATGGCTCGACAAACCCATGCAACGCTTGCGCACAGGCGTGGCTCCGCTCTACCCAGCGTCCACCGCACACACGCGCGTCCCTGCTGGACATCCCGAAGGTTATTTGGAGGCGTTCGCCAATATTTATCGGGATTTCGCGTATTGCATTCAAGCCCGTTTGGAGGGTAAAGAAGTGGACGCAGTTTATATGGATTTTCCGGGCGTGGAAGAAGGCGTGCGAGGTATGGAATTTATTTACAAAGTAGTAGAATCGAGTAATAGTAATGTAAAGTGGATTAAATTGTAAAACTGTTATTGGTTAATTGGCGCTCATTGCTTACACGGCGTTATCCAAATAACAACCTTTCCTAAATAACAATATAACAAATAACAAAAATTTATGAATACTATAAAAGGACCTGCCGTTTTCTTAGCACAATTTATGGGCGACGCAGCCCCGTTCGACACCCTTGAAGGCATTTGCCAATACATGGCGGATTTGGGTTATAAAGGCGTACAAATTCCCACTTGGGACGCTCGCTTGATTGATTTGGCGAAAGCTGCCGAAAGTAAAGATTATTGTGATGAACTGAAAGGTAAAATAAATTCTTTTGGCTTGGAAATCACCGAGTTATCTACACACTTGCAAGGACAACTCGTAGCGGTTCACCCAGCTTATGATGTAATGTTTGATGCTTTTGCAGCAAAAGAAGTACAAAATAATCCGAAAGCGCGACAGGAATGGGCGACGCAACAAGTGATAAACGCCGCAAAAGCCAGCCAAAATTTGGGTATTGACCGTGCGGTGACTTTCTCTGGCGCGTTGCTGTGGCAAACCGTCTATCCTTGGCCTCAGCGCCCAAAAGGTTTGGTGGAAACGGGTTTTAAAGAACTCGCCAATCGTTGGATGCCGATTTTGAATGCGTACGACGAAGCCGGCGTGGACGTTTGTTATGAAATCCATCCGGGCGAAGACTTGCACGACGGTGCGACTTTTGAACGCTTTTTGGAAGCCACCAATAACCATCCACGCGTAAATATTTTGTACGATCCCAGCCACTTTGTACTAATGCAACTTGATTATTTACAATATATTGATATTTATCATGAATTTATAAAAATGTTCCACGTCAAAGATGCAGAATTCAATCCTACCGGGCGTTCCGGCGTGTACGGTGGTTATCAAGATTGGGTGGACCGTCCGGGGCGTTTTCGCTCCTTAGGCGATGGACAGGTGGATTTTGCAGCTATTTTTAGTAAACTCTCGCAATATGGTTTCGATGGTTGGGCGGTTTTAGAATGGGAATGTTGTATCAAATCCTCCGAACAAGGCGCGCGCGAAGGTGCTCCGTTCATTGAAGATCATATCATAGAAGTGACGGAAAAAGCGTTTGATGATTTTGCAGGCGGTGCGTCGGATGAGGCGACGAATCGGAAGATTTTGGGACTTAGCTAATGTGCTGGTTTGCTAATGTGAAAATTTGCTGATGATTCCCACAGCTCTTACAAAAGGTAGCAGGACGCTGTGGGAGTTGATTTTTTCCGGTAAATCCCTTAATTTGGCTCTTTATTTTAATATTACAAATGCAGAACAAACATTTATCGTCGTTATTTATAATTCTTACTATATTTTTATTAATTAAATTATTAAAAGATTTAATTACATTAGTGTAATTCCACGAGGGCATTCTCCTACGTTGGAGACAATTTTCGTTGGAATAATTTTTGCAACTCTACTATTGTTTTACGCTTTAATATATCAATTACTATTAAAAAACAGCATTAAATGGGTAAGTTATTTACCCCCAGCTCATTTTTTCATGACTGCTATTCCGCTTATTTACTTCACAGATTTTGAAACGCTTCTTTTATCAGCAGAATGGGTTTTATTTCTTATAACAAACCCATTAGAAGAATTAGCTGGAGTAGAATCTGTCAGAAACGTAATTGAAATCTTCTTAGGATTTAGTTTTATTTTAGGGCAATTGGTATTTATAGTTTTTTTAATAAAAAGTGTTTATACCTTATCAATAAAGTATTTATAATGCTCACACCCATCTAACAACAAACCATCAAAACCATTCGCGCGCCGTTTGAGCCGATGGAGATAGGTGAGTAAAGGACAAAATCAAGAAACTTCTCCCAACAATTATTTGTTAAAATAGGGAGGTTTTTTTCAAAAAAATTGAAGTTATGACTCAAGTTGTATTGGAAGTGGAAGGTGGAAAAGACTTGCAATTCATTTTAGAATTGGCAGAGCGTCTTCACATTCGTTACCAAACCATTCAAAATCAAGACGTTGTGCAGGAAGAAGAACGGCAGTAACGTATTGCGTTATGGAATAATTTTAAAGGCATACTTAAAGATTATCCTAAATATGAGCCTTCTCCATCAGAATGGTATGAGCAATGAAAATATTAATAGATAGCAGCGTATTAATTGAGTACGAAAAGCAAACGCAGCCAGAACTGTTGAGCGCATTGCGGGACAGTTATCATGAATTGTATATTAATATTTTAATTGCCAGTGAATATATTTATAAATTGATTGGGATTTTAGCAGGTAAATCTCCAATTGAGTGTTTGCGAAAGCAGACAAATTGAGGTAACCCTGAATAAACATGATACCGAGACCTTTCTTTCTCCTTTAAATTTATTACAGATACCGGCTCCGGCTATTACATTAGGATTAGATTTTATGAAAAAATATAATCTTTTACTGAATGATGCTTTTATATTGGCAACTTGCAAATTACAAGGGATTGCTGTATTGGCAAGTTTTGACAGTGATTTTAAGAATGCTTGTGTTCAAGAAGGTATTGTTCTGATAAATAACGCTTTGCAACTTGAAGCATTCAAATAATTTTGCGGGCGGTGCCTCGGATGAGGCGACGAATCGAAAGATTTTGGGACTTAGCTAATGTGCTGGTTTGCTAATGTGAAAATTTGCTGATGATTCCCACAGCTCTTACAAAAGGTAGCAGGACGCTGTGGGATTCAAGATAAATTGACTTTCTGCAGGAGATTTATTAATTTGCATATTCATAAAATGTTAAACAGTGATTTATTACATTGAAGTACAAGATACAAACAGGAAGGATTTTCTACAGATTGTTCAATCGCTCAAAAACTTGGGTGTGATTGAGTCCTACCAATCCGTAGGAAACTTGGCGCGAGAAGGCGAGCCTATCACCACGGATGAACTGCTGGCTGTATTGGAAAGCGCTCAACAAGAAGTAGCAGAAGGAAATATTATCTCTTCCGAAGAAGTAAAAAAACAAATACAGTCTTGGAAGAAAAATTAGTCAATTGGACTTATTCCGCTCTAGAAATGTTGGCGGAAGTTCATGCCTACATTGCGGAATCCAGTGCATCCCGCGCTGACAAATATGTCAATGATTTATACAATTCCACTGAAAAGTTGAAAAAATATCCTGAATTCTATCCGCCATGCCGCAATCCAAAATTGCAAGCCGCTGGGTTTCGTTGTTGCCTCTTTAAAAAGCACATTATTATTTACGAAGTAGGAGACGATGCTGTTCATGTTTTAGCTATAATGCACATCAAACGCAATCCGACTGATTTTGAGGAATTGGTTTCTTGATAATTTTGCAGGCGGTGCTTCGGATGAGGCGACGAATCGGAAGATTTTGGGGCTCGATTGATTTTCTCCCTGTCGGTTATTCAGCGTCTGTGAATAATAGTTTAAGACTCAACGTATTTTCTCAAAATCATCAAATCCCGTTTCAGCGCGCTCAAAACCTCCTGCTCTGCAATGGTAAGCGTTTGCTTCCCTTGATCCGCGCCGCCGAGTGGATATTCACAATGCAAACTGATGGGAACCGTAATGTTCTTTTCTTTTAATTTTTTGAAAAAAGCGTTCCATTTTACAATTCCTTTACCCAGTGGTACATTTTCAACCGACTCGCCGTCTGGTTGGTTTTTAAAATGAAAGTCCTTCACAGTCAAGGAGTTAATAAATGGTGCGATTAAGTCAAAGCCCGATTCCCACGCGTGCAAGCCTTCCACCATCGCGTGGCGCAAATCGTATTGACTACCAATATACTTCGAATCTATTTCTTTGAAAACTATCCACATATCCCAAATGGAAGCACCAAAACTTTTGCCGGCATGATTTTGATAAGCTCCTTTGATTTTATATTGGCGATTCATATCCGCCACTTCTTTAAACTGAAATGTAATGGTTTTCAAGTTCTTTTCAATAGTATATTTAGCATTATAAGGAATCCAACCCATTCTATAATATTGAATACCCAATTGACTGACAGTCTTCACAATATCTTCTGCAAAAGGTGAGTCCACACTTTCAATTGCCGTAGTAATCGTTTCTACCTGTATATTCGCTTTTCGCAATATTTCTACCGCTTTTGGCAAATCCGTTTTCACCCGCTCCGGCTCCACGTGTCCGCCCGGTCGTACGGTCAAATCTACTCCATCGAAACCCATTTCTATTACCCTCGCAGCCATGTCTTCATAACTCAACCAATGCAAATGTTTGGAGAAGATATTGACCGTGAAGCCTGCTTCTTTTGCTAATGATTTAAAAAGTGATGCCGGTGTCAAGATTGCGAGCGCGGCAACTTGACTGGTTTGATTTATAAATTGGCGGCGGGAGTGGGTTTTCATCGTATTTAATAAACTTTATATAAAGGAAAGCTGATAGCAATATTTATAATTCATATATGCGTCAAGGTAAATAATTGGAATGCCTGATTTATCAATTTTCAATATTTTAATTTGAAATACATCGTGGCGGCTGCCCGGCAAATCACTGTTCGACGGAGGAGTTTGATTTGCCTAGCCTTTTTGCTTACTTTTTTGGCAATGAAAAAAGTAAGAAACCAAATATAGACAAGAATCCTAAGCAATAAATAGATAAAAAATCTAGCTTTAGGATCAAAGCATTACAATATTATCGCTTCCCAAACTGCACACACACCGGCGTAGGCGTTTTCAATTCATTGCGATATTGCAATTTTCCATCTGCTTCAATACTGAAAATCAACACATTATCTGTATTTTGATTCGCAGCGTATAAAAAACGTCCGTCTGGAGAAATAGCAAAATTACGCGGAATTTCACCTTGCGTAGAAGTGTGTCCGATGGGTGTCAATGTTCCGTCAGACGTGTTAATTTTATAGCCTGCTAAAGAATTATGCCCCCGATTCGCACCGTATAAAAATTGTCCATCAGGCGTGATATGAATATCAGACGTAGTATTTTCTCCTTTAAAATCGGTTGGAAGCGTCGGCGCGCTTTGTAGCGTATCTAATTTTCCCGTTTCTTTTTGCCAGCGCATGACAGTTATGGTGTTGTTTAATTCATTAATGAGATACGCAAAAGGCTGGGTGGGATGAAAGGTAAAATGGCGCGGCCCCGACCCGGGTTGTATCGCGGCAAAAGCAGGATTAGCAGGTGTGAGTTTTCCATTCGTATAATCAATTTGATAAATATTTATTCGGTCTGTTCCCAAATCTGGCATATACAAATAACGCTCATCCGGCGAGAGATTTACGCTGTGTGGGTGCGAGGCATCTTGGCGCGAGTGAGGTCCATTTCCGTCATATTTAATCACTTCACTTGCAGGGTTTAATCCACCATTTGCATCAATTGGTAGCATGG
>CAZJXN010000035.1:18710-25918 GCA_964549655.1 uncultured Saprospiraceae bacterium | reverse complement strand
CCTTTGCCGTCTACGTGTCCTTCTTTTCGAGTGTAAGTTCCTATAAATGTTGTCACAGTGGTTGCTTTTTGAATGGGTGGTTTATCAACTTTGGGATTGCAAGCTGCCAGTAATAAAAGAAGTGGAAAGAAGCGGATGTTGTTCATAAAAGGTGTTTTAAGAAAAAGTAAACCATGCGTTTTGGGAGCTAAAGATACACGCATTTGTGAATATTATAAACCAATCAATGCCGCTCCTCCTCTTCAGATTCTCCCTTCTGCATAAAGAATTTTAAAAACCACCATTATTGGGGATACCGAGCATTTATGATACCTCATATCTTTGCGTATAAAGTAAAGTAACCTTTATTACACTGTGTCTAAAAATATTTTCTAAACCCCTTAAAATTCTCTACTATGAGATTCACAAATGCTGCATTGCTTTGGATTATTGTCATCATTATTGGTGGGATCATCATTATTTGGCCCCCGCCTCCTGAGCCGCCTTGTCTCGTCTGCGGTAAATTTATATTTGATTATTGGGCACCGATTATACTCGTCGCATTGGGAGGATTCGGATTGTATAATAATCAAAGAGCAGGCGTCATTCAGAAAGGTTAATATTTTACTGCCAGCGGTTCCAAAATTGCAGAGAACGCTGGCAGTATCTTTTTTGTTTATTTTTAAATTATTGTCCGGTAGTAAATTATAAATTAAAATCAGGCTATATTTAACAATTGGCAACAATATTTCATTAATAAGATCGTTTTAGAAAAATAGGCTGTTTGAAAAATGAGCTTCTTGATGTTACATAATTCTTTATAAAAATTTGAATTTCAAGCATCTATAAAAAATTGTATATCCATTGATAGCGTCTATCTACCTCCAACACAATTGATTTGGCATCGCCAAATTTCCCGTATTATTTCCGCTTCGCATTAAAAGACAACTGGATTCCTATTCGGCAGAAATCCAAACGCTCAATTTTTAAAGAAAAACTACGCGATGTAATCTTTTTATTATTCATACTAAGCCAAAAAAATGAAAAAATTAATTGGAGGTCTCGCAGGTGCGATTGGTTCGCGCTATCTCAAAAATCACAACCGACTCGTTTTTGTAGAGTATGGTGGTTTTATTTCCAAACTCGATCTGGTTCAGTCATTGGCAGCTACGGTGTCACAAGGTACTGCCACGATCAAAGGTACTTGGTTATTCGATTGTGAAACGGGCACAAATGTAGCGCCGAGTATTGCCGCAGACATTTGGTGGGAGCAGATTGATAGCGTAAAGCGATTGATGGTGCCACGGGGCAACGCCCGGATTGTAAATTTGGGCAATGTGGATTTTAATTTAGTAACGCCTGCTTCTTTACAATCTTACACTTATGGCACTACTGCTATTGTGGGAAACAATGATGCTTCTAACAAATTGGTGGCAGGCGATGTCTTTTGCGTACAAACGCGACAAGGAAATTATTGCAAAATGCAGGTCGTAACGTATGGTTATGATTTGAAAGTCAAATGGGTGACTTACAAACTAAACCCTGCCTACGCGCGCATCGGCACAGGCTATACGCAGCCGGAAGATATTGCAGTTTTGTCGGATGAGACGACGGCTTATGTCACCGAGCGTCCGGGTAATCTGCTTAAAGTCAATTTGACCAATGCCAATCGGAGTGCCGCTACAGTCGTTTGTTCTGGTTTGAACGCACCCCAACAATTGTGGGTGGACGAAGCACATAAGCAAGCATATGTGGTGGAATATGCGAATCCGGGAAGGCTGATTCGCGTGGATTTGAATACAGGTGTGAAAACGGTTCTTTATAATGGACTAAATTTTGCAGTCGGCTTAACACTTTCTTCGGACTTGGCGTATGCTTATGTCAGCGAACAAGGGTTAGCAGGTATCAGTCGTATTGAATTATCCACTGGTATTAAAACATTGGTTGCCAATGGATTAACTAATCCATTTTTCCTCACTTGGGCGGACGCTTCCGAGACTCGACTGCTCGTGCCGGAGCGCGACCCTGCCAATCGCGTTGCATTGGTAGATGTAACTAGACCGTCTGGCAATGTAACGATATTTATTAGTGGCGCAGCGAGCCGTCCTTCCAGCATTGCAGTGATCCAGCCAGGTACGTATTGTGTTTGTTCGGACGCACAAATTGATGAATTCTTTTTAACCGTTAGCGGCAGTAGTTTTCTTTATAAAGGCATCGGCTACGTGCCTTGGAATCTGATTCCTGCCAACGGCAAAGCCGACACGACCACACAGCCCGCCTATCCTTTTCAATTTCCGAAAGACTCCCCTTTTGGCGGTACGCTTCCGGTAAATATTGACCATCGCAACGCTTGGGATGCGGGCATTGTGTATTATAAAGTCCTCATTGATACCGTCGCACGTTTTGATTCTTGGAATGACCTTCGCATGAATCCCAGTAATGGACGCTATGAAATCATCGAATTACAAAAGCCCGACGCCAGCGGTTTTTACAGTATTCACAATCCAACGAAGGTTTATTACAACACCGATTTGGGTTGCCTTTTGGATAGCACCAGTGTGACGAATGGTCTTCATACTTTGAAAGTCGAATTTTACAATGCCGCGCACGTATTAGTTTCCTCCATGGGCAATGCTTTGCTTGTCAACAATCAATCTTGTGTCGCTTTGCTCAATATCCCAATGTTGGATGGGCTTCCAGCAGATCCGAACTGTGGTTACTTGAAGTATGTGGACAAGGCTAAGAATGTAACGCTCCACTGGATTGCGTCGCATCCGCAGGGGTTTGCCACTTATTCTTTCGGAATTATCAAGGGCGTGAATAGTTTCGATAGTATGTCCGGCTCTGTCTTTCCGGCGACTAGTTTTTCGTTCAATTATGTAAAAAAGGTTAGTGAATTTTTAGGAACCTGTCCAACGGTAGCCGCTTTTGCCGAATCGCTTTACGTGGCTACAACCGTCATCAATGGCGTAGGTCGCCAAAGTCAATATGATGCTTCGGCAAGCATTGCCTTTTGTTTAGCGCCATAAGTTATTTTATTATAAAACAATCGAGCCTCCTGTGTAATAAAATACCGGAGGCTCGCTCTATAAATGTTGAATATATTATAATTTTTTTTCTTGATGATTAGATTTGTTAAGTACATAAATTTTCTACTAAATGAAAATTTTCACTCAACTCAAATTACAAACCTTCATGAAAAAATTTAGAGCGCTTCGGTAATTTTGTGTATCGGTTGCGAAAATAATCTGTTCCCGAACAACTTTATTAATCCACGATAACCTTCCTGTCCTTTTCCGTATCTTCGCCCTCCAAACCGATCTTTTGAACCAATGACCGAATCCATCATCCAACTCATCAGCCACACCCTTTCCATCAGCAAACGCCAAGTAATCGCTACTTTAGAATTATTGGAAGGCGGCGCAACAATTCCCTTCATTGCTCGCTACCGCAAGGAAATGACGGGCAGCTTGGATGAGGTGCAAGTCGTTGCCATTCAAGCAGAAAGTAAACGTTTAGAAACACTCTTGAAACGCCGCGAAACCATTCTGCAAACCATCCGCGAACAAGGAAAACTTACGTCGGAACTCGAAGCGAAAATCAATAATTGCTGGGATACGACTGAACTGGAAGACTTATATCTGCCTTACCGACCGAAGCGCAAAACTCGCGCCAGCATTGCCCGCGACCGAGGTTTGGAACCTTTAGCAAAAATTATATTAGAACAACAAGAACGCGACATCGAAGGACGCGCCGAGCAATTTATCACTGATGAAGTCCCAGATGCCGCCGCAGCCCTTGCCGGAGCGCGAGACATCATTGCCGAGTGGGTGAATGAAGACGCCAACGCCCGTACTGCCGTGCGCCGCCTATACGAGCGCGGGGCGACAGTGAGCGCGAAGGTGTTTGAGAGCGAGCGCGAGGAGGGCGCGAAGTACCGCGATTATTTTGAATACAGCGAGCCGTTGAAACACATTCCGAGTCACCGTTTGTTGGCGATTGACCGCGCAGAGCAGGAGGGCATTTTGCGGGTAAATATTGACATTGAAAAAGAACAAGCATTGGAACGCTTGGAACGACAATTTGTAAAAGCCAATAACGCCGCCGCCGAGCAAGTAATTTTGGCAATAAAAGATGCTTACAAACGCCTGATGTCGCCTTCGCTGGAAACGGAATTTCGCAATAAAGCAAAAGAAAAAGCGGATGCCGAAGCCATTCAAGTATTTACTGAAAATTTGCGCCAATTGTTATTAGCAGCGCCGTTGGGTCCGAAGCGTACCTTGGCGATTGACCCGGGTTTTCGCACGGGTTGTAAAGTGGTTTGTTTGGATGAGCAAGGAAATTTATTGCACCACACAGTCATTTATCCGCATCCGCCACAGTCGCGGGTGATGGAAGCTGGGGAGCTGGTGCAGGATTTAATTTCCAACTATAACATTCAAGCCATCGCCATTGGCAATGGTACGGCGAGCCGCGAGACCGACCAGTTTATTCGAAAAGTGGGGGATAAAAATGCCAATATTGAAATTTTCGTGGTGAGCGAGGCGGGTGCTTCGATTTACTCGGCTTCGGAAGTAGCGCGGGAAGAATTTCCAGAATTGGATTTGACCGTGCGCGGCGCAATTTCGATTGGACGGCGTTTGATGGATCCGCTGGCGGAATTGGTGAAAATTGATGCAAAATCTATCGGGGTCGGGCAGTATCAACATGATGTAGATCAGACAAAATTAAAGGAAAGTTTGGATCAAGTCGTCATTTCAGCGGTCAATCAAGTAGGTGTGAATTTGAATACGGCGAGTCAGCATTTGTTGCAATATGTGTCGGGCATCGGTTCATCACTGGCGAAAAATATCGTGCTGTTTCGAGCGGAAAATGGTGTTTTTAAATCCAGAAAAGACGTAAGCAAAGTGAAAGGTTTGGGTGCGAAAGCATTCGAGCAATCGGCTGGGTTTCTCCGTATTCCAAATGCTAAAAATCCATTAGACAATAGCGCAGTGCACCCAGAAAGTTATGCAGTTGTAAATAAAATGGCAAAAGATGTAAATGAATCGGTAGAAAATGTAATTAAAAACGCTGCCATTCGCCAACAAATTGACATCAAAAAATACGTCACCGAAACCGTTGGCTTACCGACCTTACAAGATATTTTAAAAGAACTCGCCAAGCCAGGCTTAGACCCGCGCGGCGAAGCCGAAGTATTCGCTTTTGAAGAAACCGTTCGAGATATTAATGATTTAAAACCAGGAATGCAATTGCCGGGCATCGTGACCAATCTCGCCAAATTCGGCGCGTTTGTGGATATTGGCATTAAAGAAAATGGCTTGGTACATATTTCACAAATTACCAATCGGTTTATCAAAGACCCTGCGGAGATTTTAAAGTTAGGACAAAAAGTAATGGTGCGGATTGTGGAAGTGGATGTGGCGCGGAAAAGGGTGCAGTTGACAATGAAGGAATAGGTAATCAATTAAGTGATTGACCATTTATAATTAACCATTGACCATTAACTATTGAACTGATAATCAAATAATTAGCTATTCGATTAAATTATAATTTTTCTCGTCCTGACACGTGGGGATCACAAAGAAACGCAACGCCTCTGCGTTCTCTGTGCCACCGCTAAAGCTACGGCGACACGCGGTGCGGTTAAAAATAAAAGTGCTTTAGCACTTACTTATCTATTGAAATACAGAACCTTGCGCATGATATTTGGAATTTTTATTATTTGATTCGCAAGTAATTTAGGGCATTATCTTGGGTAGCGACCATTTTTTACAGGGAGGTCGTCGCTCCTTCTTCCGATCCGAAAAGTGGGTCATATTTCAAAACGCGCCACCTTTTTGCTTATGTTTGTGCCAAATTATTTTATCAATAGAGCGTCCGATTTCTGACTTCTCTGTTCTGAGTTCTAACCCACATGGCAACACGCATCATTTCTTACAACGTAAACGGCATCCGCTCGGCGATGAGCAAAGGCTTGCTCGACTGGCTGGCAGTAGAAAATTTTGACATCATTTGCATTCAGGAAACCAAGGCGCAAATGGAACAGGTGGATGTGGCGGCGATTGAAGCGCTGGGCTATCAAACTTGCTGGCACTGTGCAGAAAAAAAAGGCTACAGCGGCGTGGCGACGTTCGCTAAAAAAAAGCCGGATTTGACGATTGAAGGCTGTGGTCTAATAAAATATGACTCCGAAGGTAGAATTTTGAGAACCGATTTTGATGATTGGACGCTGCTGAATTGCTACTTTCCTTCTGGCACGACGGGCGATATTCGGCAGGTTTTTAAGATGGAATTTTTGGCTGATTTTTATAATTGGGTGCAGGAATTGCGCAAAGAACGACCGAATCTCATCATCGTCGGCGATTATAATATTGCCCATCAAGAAATTGATATTCACAATCCGAAAGGCAACGCGACTTCCTCCGGCTTCCTGCCCGAAGAGCGCGCGTGGATGACGCAGTGGTTTAAAAATGGCTTTACGGATGCTTATCGGCATTTAAATCCTGATAAAGTTGAATATAGCTGGTGGAGTTTTCGTGCGGGCGCAAGAGGTAATAACAAAGGTTGGCGAATTGATTATCAATCGGTTAGCAATAATTTAAAAGATCAATTGGTACAATCTTATCATTATACAAACGCAGTTCATTCTGACCATTGTCCGGTTTATTTGGAAATAGATATTTAAAAGATGCCAGATAAAAAGATGCCAGATGCCAGACCGCTTTGAAATTGCACAAGGAGATATTGAAACGGTAGTCGCTTTGTCGCAACAAATTCCTGAATTTATAAATCCGCATGGAGCAGCAGAATATTATAAAAGACTTACCGGTGTACCGCATTTGATTTTAATCGCTTTCGTTGAGAATCAATCAGTTGGATTTAAAGTTGGCTACGAAAGGGAAGGAAATTTCTATTCTTGGATGGGTGGCATTTTAGCAGATTTTCGGCGGCTGGGTATTGCGCAAGCGTTGGCAGATGTGCAAGAAACTTGGGCAAAGGAACACGGTTATCCAGCTATCACCTTCAAAACGCGCAATAGCCATAAATCTATGCTCCTTTTTGCTTTAAAAAATGGCTTTCATATTATCAGCGTCGAAGCAAAAGAAACCCTTGCCGAAGAATATCGGATTGTGCTCCAAAAAATACTTTAAAGATTTCAATAGATGTGGCACGTTTTGGAAACGCGTCACACCTCCCGTTTCACACATCACACCTCCCGTTTCACA
>CAZJXN010000035.1:1613-18610 GCA_964549655.1 uncultured Saprospiraceae bacterium | reverse complement strand
TCACACCTCCCGTTTCACATCTCACACCTCCCGTTTCACATCTCACTGGAAGTAGTTTATTAAAACTTAACACCAATTTTACACCCAATTCACACGTTTCGGGTTCTTTTGTAAAAAGCAAAATCCAAAATTCCTGACTATGAAAATTATTCAATTACTCTTCTTATTTGCATTGGTAAACAACGTTTTACAAGCACAACAGAACGGCACGACGCTGCTGCACAACGACCGCGTTAGTTTCCGAAACGACCCGTCTACGTTCAATCCAGAATGGGCACCCTTTTTTCACGGCGTAGCTTCTGGCGACCCCCTGGAAGACCGCGTTATCATCTGGACGCGTGTCACGCCGGAGACCCAAGACGGCTCGCCGGTACAAGTCACTTGGCGTGTAGCGACCGATACGAGATTTAGCAATGTGGTAAAATCCGGCACGTTCACGACGAATAGCAGCCGAGATTACACGGTAAAAGTGGACGTTGCAGGTTTGGAAGCGGGCAAGACGTATTATTACGTGTTCAACGCTTACAACAAAAACTCGCTGGTTGGCAAAACCAAAACCACACCAACTGGCACACAAGCAAATCACTTGAAATTTGGCGTGGTTTCTTGTAGCAATTATCAGGCAGGTTATTTTACAAATTATCGCCACTTGGCGGCTCGAAATGATTTGGATGCAGTGATTCACCTCGGCGATTATATTTATGAATATGGCGAGGGACGTTATGGTGATACGGGCGTAATTAAAGCGCGACCTTTAGAACCGAAAACAGAAATTGTGACACTGGCAGATTATCGCACCCGCTATTCAACCTATCGCTTGGATACGAATCTTGTGCGGGCGCATCAGCAGCACGCATTCATCACGGTGTGGGACGACCACGAAAGTGCCAACAATTCTTACAAAGACGGCGCTGAAAATCACACGGATAGCACGGAAGGTAGCTGGGCGACTCGCAAAGCAATTGCCAAACAAGTGTATTTTGAATGGCTTCCAATTCGAGATAACAATCAGCAGGAAGTGTATCGCACGATTAAATATGGGAATTTATTAGATTTAATTTTATTAGATACACGTCTGAAAGGTAGAGAGTTGCAAGTAACAAATGTCAATGACCCAAGATTACAAGATACGAGCCGAACGATTCTGGGAGCCGAGCAAAAAACTTGGTTTTTCAATCAATTAAAAAATTCTTCCGCACGGTGGAAATTGGTAGGGCAACAAGTGACGTTCTCGGAGTTCAACGTCGGTTGGGCAGCACTGGGACAGAGTACTTTTACGTTTGATGGATTGGAAAGTACCTTTCTTGATTTTTGGGATGGCTATCCGGCGGAACGTACGCAAGTCATAAATTATATTAAAACAAATAATATTAATAACGTGGTGATTCTCACTGGGGATGTACACGCTTCGTTCGCTTATGATGTGGCAGATAAACCAGTGAATTTGTCGTTTCAAACTTTACCCGTTGTTGGCAGAGCGCCGCTTTATTCCCCTTCTCCTACTTACAACGATACGACGGGTGCAGGTTCTGTTGCAGTTGAATTTGTAACGCCCAGTATCACGTCTGCTAATTTTGATGAGAATGTCGGACTCGCCGCTGCGCAAGGCTTTCAAGCACAAATAAATAAGCCAATCAGGCCGTTTCCGAGTATTAATTTGGGAAATCCGAATCCGCACATGAAGTACAATGACCTGATTCAGCACGGCTACTATATTTTGGATGTGAAGCCAGACAGCGCGCAGGCAAATTGGTATTTCGCGCCGATTTTGACACCTGCACAGCCCGAAACATTTGCTGCTGCTTTCCATTCTAAAAAGGATGAAAACCACTTGCGCAAATCCGCGGCCGCCAGTGCTCCAAAAGCGACGCAAGACCAACCAGCTCCCAACGCGCCACTGATGACCACGCGTGTAAACAGCGCAACGAAAGCGCAAAAATTTGCCCTTTTAGGTTTGTATCCAAATCCATTTAATCAAGTCAATACGCTGCATTATTCCCTTTCGGAAACGGCGCAGATGAACGTGGGTTTGTATGATGTGACTGGAAAATTGGTGCGCACTTTGCTAAATCAGCGGATGCAACCGGGTATTTTTACTTTGCAATTAAACGCAAATGGCTTGGCACAAGGTACTTACGTTTACAAAATTCAAATAGACGAAACGGTTTACACGGCGAAAGTTGTGTTATCAAAATAAAATAAAATACTGATTCTATTTTTTTACTGCAATTTATAAGAAAGCGTAAGGTCTCATCACTTTACGCTTTTTTTTATACTTTTTAAAATTGAACATCAACTACCTTCATTCGTTTCAATAATAAAGCCCAGAAAAACATATAAAATTAAGTTTTGCGGATGACTAAATTTCGCACTCATATTTCCCTTATTCTCTAAAAAACAAAATTAAAAACTATGGATGGTTCATCATTGATTTGGTTCCTTATCGTAGGAGCAGTTGCCGGCTGGTTAGCTGGTGTCATCGTAAAAGGCTACGGCTTTGGTTTAGTAGGTAATATCATCATTGGTATTGTCGGTGGTTTGTTAGGTGGTTGGCTATTAGGTCCTGTGTTGGGTACTGGTACGCCTTCGACAGGTAGTGGCACGCTCAACTATATCCTTACTGCATTGATTGGCGCAGTCGTATTACTGTTTATCGCAGGTTTGTTTAACAGAAGCAGAGTTGTACGGTAACTTACAATGAAATGGATATCGTGCAAATGGCATCTCAAGAAGAGGTGCCATTTGTCGTTAAAAAGAATTTTTATAAACTATTTTTTTATAATACCAAATTTTGACTGTTTTATGGAGCAGATGCGTTAAAATATATTGTTTTAAGAATGAATTATTCGACCAAACATTTGAGTAATTTATAAAACTTGTCTAAATTGCACTTAAACAAAACAAAACCACTTTAACATGGATGGACTACTTTATTCTCTCATCGTTGGTGCCATTGCAGGCTGGCTCGCTGGTGTCATTGTGAAAGGCTATGGCTTTGGTATACTTGGCAATATCATAGTTGGTATTGTTGGCGGCTTACTCGGAGGCTGGTTGTTAGGAAGTACCATCAAAACTGGTAATCCTACCGTCAGCTACATTCTAACCGCAGTTATCGGTGCCGTTGTATTGCTTTTCGTCATCGGACTATTCCGAAGAGGTCGAGCCGTATAACATGGAAGAAACAGTGTTGAAATGGCGCCTCATCTTGGGGCGCCCTGCTGATCCGGACGATGCTGTTCAACTTAGCCAAATGCAGCAAGGAATGGATGCTGCGCTGGATTTACTTTATAATGAAGAACGTAAAAGCGGCTTAGGCAATTCCTCCCCTCGCATTAATCGCTGGCTCAAAGATATCCGACAATATTTTCCGACTTCCATCGTCCAACTCTTACAAAAAGATGCACTCGAACGACTCGGTTTGAAACGAATGCTCCTCGAACCTGAATTGTTAGAAACCATTGTACCCGATATAGATTTAGCTGCCACTATTCTCAGTTTGAACCAAATCTTGCCCGAACAAACCCGCGAAACCGCTCGCAAAGTCGTGCGCCAAGTCGTAGAAGAACTCGAAAAAAAGCTGCGCCAGCCGATGCAGCAAGCCATTCAGGGAAGTCTGCATCGCGCCGTCCGAAATTACCACCCAAAGCACAACGAAATCAATTGGCATCAAACCATTCGAAAAAATCTTAAACACTACCAGCCGGACTATCAGACAATTATACCCGAACGGCTCGTCGGATTCGGTCGTAAAGGGCAGCATTTGAAAAATGTGATTTTGTTGATTGACCAGAGTGGGTCTATGAGTACGTCCGTGGTGTGCGCGGCGATTTTGGGTTCGATTATGGCATCGTTAAAAAGTATTCGGACGAATTTAGTGGTTTTCGACACCAGCGTGGTAGATTTAACAGAAATGTTGAATGACCCAGTAGATTTACTCTTTGCAGCGCAACTCGGCGGCGGTACGGATATTGACAAAGCACTCGGCTACACGCAGTCCCTTATTCAGCGTCCTGCTGATACCATTTTAGTTCTAATCAGCGATTTATTTGAAGGTGGAAATCCGGTTGGAATGTTGCAAAAAACAGCATCTATAAAAGCCGCTGGTGTACAATTTATCACCTTGCTTGCGCTCAACGACGACGGCGCGCCGAGCTACAACCGCGACATCGCCGAGCAAATGGCACTGCTCGACATTCCCGCATTTGCTTGTACCCCCCAACTTTTTCCTGACCTCATGGCAGCCGCTATCAATAAAAATGACCTGCGAGAATGGTCGGCACGGAATAATATTTCAATAAAAAATTAACATCTTTGCGCCCTTTGCGAAAATCTCCGCGCCCTCTGTAGTTAGAAAAATGTATTTTTGGGAAAAATTTATATAAAAGCCACTATTTGCCAATCATCCTCCACATCGAAACTACCACCGACGTTTGCTCCATTGGCATCAGCCAAAACGAGACACTACTTGCATTAGAAGAAATTACACAGTTTTCCGATCATGCTTCTAAAATCACCTTACTCATTGAAGCCTGTTTGCAAAGGGCAAATCTTTCTTTACAACAATTGGATGCCGTAGCCGTGAGTCGCGGACCGGGTTCTTACACTTCGCTCCGCATTGGCATTTCCACCGCAAAAGGCATTTGCTATGCGCTGGACAAGCCACTAATTGCGATTGATACTTTACAAGCCTTATCGTTAGCAACTTATAGATTAGAAAAAAAAGAAGCCCTTTATTGCTCGATGATTGATGCTCGAAGGATGGAAGTGTACGCTGCTATTTTTGAGGCAAACAATAAAGTTATTCAGGAAGCCGACGCTTTAAAAATTGAAGTAAATACATTTGACAAATATTTCAACAATAATCAATCCATTATATTTTCTGGTAATGGTGCGGAGAAATGTAAAGTAGTTTTAACGTCGCCACTTGCGCAGTTCAGTTCAGTAGTGTGTTCTGCCAAACATTTAATTGCATTAGCATTACAAGCCTTTGAAAATGAACAATTTGCAGACCTCGCTTACTTCGAACCTTTTTATTTGAAGCCGCCAAATATTACGACGCCGAAGAAGAATGGGTTGTAAAAATGGAAGCGCTTTTCCAAATGGACAAAACGGCTGTCTGCATTGTAAAAATAGACCAGCAAGGCACCGATTTTAAATATTGGCAAAGTCAACCAGTTTGGAAACCGCTTGCTGCATTAGAAATGCTTAGAAGACAACACTATGGCTGGACTGATGAAAGGGAGCCGAGACTTCAAAGAGTTTTTACAATTGTTAAACGCGAAAATCTAGCTAAAATATTGTAAATGAATACAATTTAATTTATAATTTATTATTATACTGTCAACTCCTTTTCAGCGACCTCCGACTTTGCCCTATCCTTTATCAACCACCTTATCAGCACCGGCATCAAAAATGTTTCACACAAAAGCGCATTTGCTAAGGTAATACTGATGAGCCAACCCGCATTAAAACTAGGCGGATGCTGCGAAAATAACATGACGAGAAAGCCAGCAAACAAAATAATCGTAGTAAACGCAATCGGTTTGCAGGTCTCAATCATCGTGACCCGCAAGGCATCTTCCACGAGCAATCCTTTTTGTCGTTCGAGTTTGAATTTGCCTAAAACGTGAATCGTGTCATCCACCGCAATACCAAAAACAATACTGAAAATAATGGAAATACCAGCTTCTAATTCTATACCTGTAAAACCCAAAAACGCGCCGGCGATAAACAACGGAATGATATTCGGAATCATGGCAATAATCAAAAATCGCCAATTCATAAACAGCAACGCCATCATAATACCAATAATTCCGACGGAAAGTGCTAAGCCTTGTAATAAATTATTACGAATATATTTTGCATTTTTATCAATTATTAAACCCGTGCCGGTAATGTTGAATTTTATAATATCGGAATTAATATTTTGAGCCATCCATTTATCAATGCCTTGTTCAATGGTTTTCACGCTATCAGCACCGATGTCGCGGATGCGGGACGTGATGCGCGCTTTGTCGCCATCTTTACTCACCAGCACATTCATATTTAATTGTGGAATCTTTGTAGCAATGCGTTGATATTCATCAAATTTCTCTTCCGTTTCCGGTAACTTATAAGCGGCGGGATTATTATTCCCATACATTTGATTGATGCTTTTGTAAACGGCTGCCACCGAGCCAATGCCTTGAATATCTGGATATTGCCGTAAATGACGTTCTAATTTATCAATCTCTTTTACCACTTCAAAATCGCCTGCTTTATAATCGCCTTGCACATAGCCTGCAAATTCTAATGGTCGAAAACCAGAAATTTCCTTTTCAAAAAAGAGAAAATCTTCGGTAATTTTTGATTTGGTTGGCAAGTTATTTAGTACTTCATAATTGGTCGTAATCATAGACATTCCAAAAAAGCAAACCACTGTAGCCGCCACGGAAACCCAAGCAATCTTGCGCGGATTTCGACCCGTAAACTGGTGCAGCCACAACATCGCCCGCTCCCAACTCTCTTGCTCTTTAGTGAAACGTGTTAACTGTTCGACCCTAAAAAAACGCATCAACGTGGTAGAAAAAAACAGCGTTGTAAAATACGCAATCAGCACGCCAATCCCCGCATTAATCCCAAAATCCCGAATGGGAATGACTTTATTCGTCAGCAGCGATGCAAAACCGACCGCCGTGGTAGCCGCGGTGACAAATGTCGCCAAACCAATTTCTTTGATGGTGATGCGCATCGCTTCATTGCGCGACTTTCCCCAACGAAGTTCATCCACATATTTCGACATAAAATGCACAATATCCGACGTGCCAACGATAATCATCAAAATAGGATACAAGGCAGACATCGCGCTCAACTCTCGTCCAGTGATGCCCAAGAAACCCATAAATAACAGCATTCCCATTGTAATGGAAATCAGCGCGACGAAAACGCCCCAAAATTTGCGAAAGATGAAAAAGAAAATAATCGTCACTAAAATGCCGGAAATAATCGAAGATTTCAGCACTTCTTCCACTTCCATTTCTACCAATTGCGTCTGAAAATAGGGGCGACCCAAGAAATGATAGTTTTCAAAATTATAACTGCTCAACAATCCGCGCAGCGCCTGCATGAATTCTTTCGCCTGTTGGAGTTGAATGCCGTCAATCATTTTCAAATAAATCACGAGTGCTTTGCCATCTTCTGAAATTAAATTATGAACAAATCGCTCGTCTTGCAGCAATCGCGTACGGTCACTTTCGTACAATTCTGGATTATCTACATGAATAGCCGGAACGGTCGTAATCGCAAAAGGCGTTTTTATTGGATAGCCAAATTTCGTAAGGGAAATACTTTGCACCACGTGGGGTAAGTCGCGGCTTTTGAGGGTTAAGTCGTGAAATTTTTGTAGAAATGCTTGGTCGAAAATACCTTTTTCGCGCTTCACCGCAATCAACATAAAATTGTCATCTGTTTCAAAATCCTTCACAAATTCGCGGAAAGCGTCTAAATCTTCGTCGCCTTCTGGGAAAAACTGTTCAAAGTTAAACGCAAATTTAAGTTGTGTGACGTAGTAACCACTGGCTACTGCCAATGCTGCAAAGAGGACGAGAATTGCAATTCGGATTTTCATATTTTTTGAAATGTCAGATGTTGAGCGCAGCGAAATCCCTTTGGATAGCGGGACCAGATGTCAGCCCCTGCATTACACCGTTCTAAATTATGAGAAAATAGCACGAAAAATCGTTGTCCTAACCAGCAATTGTAGTTTATAGTTTAGAAAGATTGAAAATTTGACATATAGCACACAAATGGTTAGATGCCTCAAAAGCGTCCTACGGCTCCGAGCCGCTTTTGAGGCTTTCCCAAACGACATCCGCCGCCTTCTCCCAAGTAAATTTTTTCCTTTGAATTTTTCCTTTTGCTATCAAATGTTGGCGCAAAGCCGGATTTTCGTGTAATGCTTGCATTGCTTTTGCAATTTCATTTACATCATAAGGATTGACTAACAAAGCGGCATCTCCAGCGACTTCCGGCAGCGAAGTTACATTGGAAGTAATAATCGGCACGTCGCAATTCATGGCTTCCAATAATGGCACGCCAAATCCTTCAAATAATGACACATACACTAGTGCCAACGCACCGCCGGTAAGCAGCGGCAATTCCGCATCCGACACATAACCAAGCAATTGAATATCATTTTTAAAATACGCTTGTTCGTATGCGTCTTTCACTTCGCCCGTTTGCCACGCAAAACGACCGCCGATAAGAAGTTTTATCGGACTTTGGGTTTGAATTTTAAATTGGTCAAATGCTTGAATGAGCCGATGTACATTTTTGCGTGGATGCACCGCACCTACGTAAAAAAAATAATCCTGACCAGCAGCGTATTTTGTTTGAATCTCCTTTTTTGCTGTTGAATGTAAGGGTTGAAATACCGTTCGGCAACCGTTATAAGCAACCGTGACTTTTTCAGGTAGTAGTTTGAAATGTTGTAAAATATCTTGTTTAGAATATTCAGAAACCGTTACAATGCGCTCCGCCCGTTGCATGAATTTGGGAACAAAATACTGGAAATAGCGGTACATGAGCGCGGACATATAGGCAGGTGTATGCACGTACGCGATGTCATGTGTGACCATCACGGTAGGCGTTTTCGTGCGCAGGGAGCAGTAGCCGTCGGGCGAGAGGAACACGTCGGCTTTGTATTTTTTCAACGCTTTTGGGATAGAAATTTCAAACCACCACCACCAGAGCAGCGGATGTCGGGCAGGCGGCGGAAGGACAACGGGCATTACATTTTTATTAAAAACAAAAGAAGCATGATATAGGCGGTCGAAAAAGAGAATGAATTCGTGTTCGGGATGTCGCTGCGTCAATCGCTGCACCACTTCATACGTGAACCAACCAATTCCTTCGAGTTTATCTTTTAATAAAAAACGAGCGTTGACAGCAATGCGCACAAATAGATAATAATGAACCTTATAGGTTTTAAAAACTTATGAGGTTTTTTGTAACTAAAACTTATCCTTCACCTCTTCGGCTTCCACCGAACTCAATTGATACTGCCGAACAAATTTCTCCCCCGTCGGGCGGAAGTATAAAAACAGGAGCATTCCCAACACCAAATACAATAAATACCACATATTATTTTCCCGCATGGCCACAAAAACGGCAATACTGTTTGCAATTCCTACCATCACGAGCCGCACGATGCTACTCTGCCGATAATGCTCTGCTTTGTCCCACAAACCTTGAATAATCGCACCTTGTGCCTTGCGCTGACTATCCATCAAATACGCGACTGCCGCTGCACTGAGTAAAAATACCAACGATAAAATACCGGTTTTACTCATCGTTTGTGGCATCATATCTTCAGATGTATTTCGTACGACCATCACCATTGGCTGGGCACTTTTTTGAATAAACGAGAGTGCTGCCAAAGAAAAAATGACTTGCGCCGCCAGTAGCGCATTGAAGAGCGTGTGTAAACGCTTGAAAAAATCTTTCATTCTAATCTGGTTATTATATTTATATAAAATTACTTTTCTTCTTTCGAGCAAATTGCCATAAAATAGCACTTAAAATAACAAAAGCTATTAGTCCAAGCCAATCTCCGAGTACACCACTTGCTTCCGCAAAACCTGTATTTACTCGACTCATTAATGAAATAGGGGAGCCATCTGGATTTCTCCCCACATTTGTACCTAAAAAAACTGCCACCAAAATCCCTGTAATCGCGCCACCCGCAATTAAGCCCGAACTAAATAACGCACCAGAACCCGCTTCGGATTCATCCGCGACCGTATTTTTTCTGGTCGTCAACGATTTTATCAAACCGCCCGCAAAGATAGGGGTTGTGGTGGACAAAGGCAAGTACGCCCCCACCGCAAATGCTAATGAACTTACACCGCACAATTCTACCACCGCCGCCAGCGCCATTCCTGCAATAACCAAACCCCAAGGCAGATTTTGACTTAATAATCCTTTTATGACGGTCGCCATCAAAGTTGCTTGTGGCGCGGGGAGTGGATTTGGATGTTCGAGTGTAGCTTCGCCAATGCCCAAAGTACTTTCCAGTAACAAAAGCGTAAAACCAATGGCGACCGTCGCCACCAACACGCCAATCATCAAGCCGATTTGTTGTTTAATGGGTGTAGCGCCCACGAGGTAGCCGGTTTTTAAATCTTGCGAAGTCGCGCCAGCATTGGAAGCTGCGATACAAACGATGGAACCAACGACTAATGCAATCGGTTGATATGCATCGCCAGACCAGCCAATTCCTAAAAATAATAGCGAAGTAGCCATCAGTGTAGCAATGGTCATACCGGAAACTGGACTAGAAGAGGAGCCAATCAAACCCACAATACGCGAAGCGACTGTGACAAAGAAAAATCCGAAAATGATAATCAAAACCGCAGAAAGGAGATTGGTTGGTACATTTGGCAGTAAGGTCATTAAAACAATTAACGCCAAACTTCCGCCGAGTACGTACACGAGTGGCAAGTCTTTTTCGGTGCGCGTTTGAGCGACTGCCGTGCCGCTACGATTGGCGCGGATGTCATTGAACGAATCGCGGAAGGCACTTACAATCGTTGGCAATGTTTTGATCAAAGTAATAATTCCACCAAAGGTCACTGCTCCTGCGCCAATGTAACGAATGTAGCGATTCCAAATATCACTCGGACCCATGTCTGCGATGAGCCGCGTGGTTTCTGGCGCTAAAGGTGTGGTCAAACCCGCCCCAAAAATCGTAATCAATGGAATCAAAGCCAGCCAAGACAATACACCGCCAGCCACCATGATGCCCGAAATACGTGGACCAATGATGTAGCCCACCCCCAACAATTCCGGCGTGATTTCTGCATTAATAACCCCATTTGGCAAGGCTGAGTTTTTACCAAATACCACGCCTGGCACATCTTTCCATAGCCCGAAAATGGACATCAACAATTTATATAAAAAAGCAATACCCAAGCCGTAGTACACCATTCGCGCCAAGCTGCCGCCTTTTTCACCGGCGATGAGTACGTCTGCGCAAGCCGTGCCTTCCGGGTAAGGCAAGTTGCCATGTTCTTTTACAATGAGCGACCGACGAAGCGGCACCATAAATAAAACGCCCAAAACCCCACCAATCAGAGCCAGTACAAAAATTTGAAAATATTGAAAATACTCGCGTCCACCTGCCAAAAACAGCAAAGCTGGCACTGTAAATACCACACCAGCCGCCACGGATTCGCCCGCCGAACCAATGGTTTGCACAATATTGCTTTCTAAAATCGTGGCATTGCCAAAGCGTTTGAAAATAGAAATCGCTAACACCGCAATCGGAATCGAAGCGCTCACGGTCAAGCCGACTTTCAAGCCGAGATAAACGGTCGCCGCTCCGAATATGATGCCAAAAAACGAGCCTAAAATAACGGCTTTTGGAGTAAATTCTGGAATGAGTTCACTCGCCGCGATATAGGGTTTGAAAGGTTTGTTATTGGGTTCCATGCTTTGTTAGGTTTGAAGTTTCTTGTTTTTATTTCACGTTATTACTTGGTCACTTAATCACCCAGTCTCTTCGTATCTACTTTGCGCTTCCCGTCCACTTTTTTACAAATGGACTGATGACTAAAAACACAAGCCCGGCGCCCACAGTCACCATTACGACCGACATAAATAAACTGGGCATTTGCTGTACATTGGAAGGGTCAAAATTACCAGCATAAAGTCCGGCAATGAGATTTCCTAGAGAAGTAGCGACAAACCAAATACCCATCAACTGCCCAACGTAGCGTTTTGGTGCCAATTTGGTAGTTGCACTCAAGCCCACAGGACTGAGCGTCAACTCGCCAATAGAGTGCAAAAAGTAAGTAAGTACCAACCAAAATAGACCCGCTTTTCCGCCTTGTGTTGCAATTTGCGCGGCGAAAACCATTGCCAAAAAGCCAACTCCTACTAATATCAAGCCAAAAGCAAATTTTAAGGGTGCAGAAGGATTCAAATTGCGAGCCGCTAACCGTAGCCAAAGCGCTCCCACAATCGGCGCAAAAATGATAATCATTAGTGGATTAATACTTTGTACGGAGCCTGCGGGAATTTCCCAACCAAAAAGAAAGCGATCTGTATAATCTCGAGCAAATAAACTCAAGGAAGAACCTGCCTGTTCAAAGCCAGACCAGAAAATCGCTGCGCCTATAAATAATAAAAAAATCACACCGACTCGTTTCTTTTCATCGCCAGTTAGCCCACCAGCAATCAAAATATACGCGAAATACGATAACGTAACGGATACAATTACAATACCAACCGACTGTGCAATGCCTGTGGCAGTCGTCACGTCTATCACGTTTGCAAATTGCAAAATAGCTATCAACGCGATGAGCGCTACCGCGAATAGAATACCAAGCGACTTGTTTCCAGTGCTGGGCAGTTCATTAGTTGCTAATTCTTCTTTTGCTTTTGGTGTAATACCGATTTCACCCAATCTATCTTGGCGAAGCCTAAATTGAATCAAGCCAAATAACATTCCAATAGCTGCTACGCCGAAGCCAAGATGCCAATTGTAAGTGGCAACAATCGGAACTACCAGCTGCCCAATAAAAGACCCCAAATTGATACCCATATAAAAAATGGAGAAACCAGCATCGCGGCGAGCACCCCCTTCAGGATACAAGTCACCGACGATAGTACTGATATTTGGCTTTAATAAACCGGTTCCAATCGCCACAAAAGCCAATCCCATAAAAAAAACACCCGGGCTACCTGGTATTGCTAATATTAAATGCCCAATCATGATGCAAATACCGCCATACCAAACTGCCTTGCGTTGCCCCAGAAAATTGTCTGCCAGCCAGCCGCCTGGCAACGTGAGTAGGTACACGCCAGCCGTATAAATACCATACACCGCTCCAGCCGTTGCGGTCGTTAATCCTAATCCCTCCTGAGCGGCAGGGGTGGTCATAAAGAGAATGAGGATAGCCCGCATTCCATAATAGCTAAAGCGCTCCCACATTTCGGTGGCAAAAAGTACGGCTAATCCTTTTGGATGCCCTTTTGATTCGACTGCGACCGTCATATATTTCCTGTGTTTTTTTGTTGCAAGAATGAAAAAGTGCTATAACCGTTAAAATTAATTTTTTCAGCGGAAATAACTGCTATTGTTGGAACTGTATTTTGTAAAGCGACGATAGAAGCGGGTATTAGAATGTTAAAAGATTTAATTTTCAACTTTCCAAGAGTGATTCAACCTGATATTTGATTCAACTGTTTTGATTTATTGTAAACACTTTCCTTACACGGCTCTAATTCTACAGCAACTGCTAACCGCCTACTGCCTACTTATTCTCTTGTGTCAATATGGCAGAAGTGACGAATTGGTACAATATCTGCAATACAGTAGCAGTTTTGCGTTGTAAATAGGTGTATCTTTGTAAGCATTTTTACCAAACTAAATTTGGTGTTGCAATTATAAGGTTGAAAAATATCATTTAACCAAACAAGTTTGGTTATTACAAAAATTGAAATCAATACGATATGTTCAATATTTTCAAGTCTATAAAAAGTGTGTTCGGTACGAAATATGACCGAGATGTAAATGCCTACCAGCCCAACGTGGAGGTTATTAATCCGTATGCCGAAGAATATCAATCGTTGAGCAACGACGAATTGCGTAACAAAACGCTGGAATTCCGGCAGCGAATCGCCGAGCATCTGGCGGGGATTGATGGGGATAAAATAGCATTGCAAGAAGAAGCTATCAATGAAGAAGACATCTCGCGCAAAGAGGAATTATTTGCCGAAATTGACAACATTCAGCAGGAGCGCGACAAAGAACTCGAAATTATTTTAAGGGATATTCTACCCGAAGCTTTTGCGGTCGTCAAAGAAACGGCGCGGCGCTTTACACAAAATGAAACCCTGACGGTGACTGCCACGCAGCACGACCGCGATTTAGCTGCCAGACCCGGTAAAACGTATATTAAAATTGAAGGGGAGAACGCAATTTGGAAAAATAGTTGGCTGGCTGCCGGAGGCGACGTGACTTGGAATATGATTCATTATGATGTGCAACTCATTGGTGGTCAGGTATTACACGATGGTAAAATCGCGGAGATGGCGACTGGCGAAGGTAAAACACTCGTGGCGACTTTGCCTGCTTATTTGAATGGATTGAGTGGTCAAGGCGTACACATCGTGACAGTGAATGACTACTTGGCTCGACGGGACTCGGAGTGGGTCGGTCCGATTTTTGAATTTTTGTTGCTCACGGTGGATTGTATTGACAAATATCGTCCGCACTCGCCGGAGCGCGTTAGAGCGTATCGTTCTGATATTACGTATGGTACAAATAATGAATTTGGCTTTGATTACCTCCGAGATAACATGGTGCGTTCCAACGACGAAATGGTTCAACGCAAGCTACATTATGCGATGGTGGATGAGGTAGACTCGATTTTGATTGACGATGCGCGTACGCCGCTGATTATTTCCGGTCCAGTGAGCAATGACAGCGAAGATGAAGAATACGTGGTACTCAAGCCGTTTGTAGAAAAACTCATCAATGCCCAGCAAAAGTTAGCGACCCAATATTTGGCGGAAGCCAGAAACCTGGTAAAACAAGGTGCGACTGGCAACCGCGAAGGCGAGGCAGGTATGGCGTTGTTGCGCTCACATCGAGCACTACCTAAATCCCGTCCGCTTATTAAGTTTTTGAGTGAAGATGGTATGAAAGTGCTGCTGCAAAAGGCGGAAAATTATTATATGCAGGAGCAGTCAAAGAAAATGCACTTGGTAGATGAGGAGCTTTATTTCACGATTGATGAGAAAAATCGCAATGTGGAATTGACCGAACTCGGTGCAGAATATTTGGCAAAAGGACAAGAAGATGTGGATATGTTTATCGTGCCGGACATCGCGTCGCGCATTGTAGAAATTGATGGAGAAGAAGACCTGACAAAAGAAGACCGAGAAATCGCAAAAAATCAGTTAGCGCAGGAATTTGCCGCCAAATCCCGCCGTCTGCATGCCATGCAGCAATTGTTGAAAGCGTACACTTTGTTTGAGCGCGATGAAGAATATGTGGTGATTGAAGGCGAAGTGAAAATTGTAGATGAACAAACAGGTCGTCTGATGGAAGGTCGGCGTTACTCAGATGGTTTGCATCAGGCATTGGAGGCGAAGGAAAATGTGAAAGTGGGCGAGATTACCCAAACGTATGCGACCGTCACCTTGCAGAATTATTTTAGAATGTACCACAAGCTGGCGGGTATGACCGGTACGGCGGAGACGGAGGCAAGCGAATTGTGGCAAATTTACAAACTCGATGTGGTCGTCATTCCAACCAATAGAAAGGTGGTGCGCGATGACCAGCAAGATTTTGTGTTTAAAACGGCGCGCGAGAAATTCAACGCCCTCATTGATGAAATCAGCAATTTGAGTAACGCAGGTCGCCCGATTTTGGTCGGTACCACCTCCGTAGATATTTCTGAAAAGTTGAGTCGGATGCTCAAATTGCGCGGCATTGATCATAATGTGTTGAACGCCAAGCAGCACCAACGGGAAGCCGAAATCGTAGCCGAAGCAGGTAAATCCGGTAAAGTGACGATTGCAACGAACATGGCAGGTCGAGGTACAGATATTAAAATAAACCAGCAAGTGAAAGATGTTGGTGGTCTTGCTATCATCGGTACGGAGCGGCACGAGTCGCGGCGCGTAGATAGGCAGTTGCGCGGTCGTTCGGGTCGGCAGGGAGACCCGGGTACATCCCAGTTTTATGTGTCGTTGGAGGATGGTTTGATGCGGATGTTTGGTAGCGAGCGCATTGGTTCGCTCATGGATAGAATGGGTCATAAAGAAGGCGATGTGATTCAACATTCGATGGTGTCAAAATCTATCGAACGGGCGCAAAAAAAAGTAGAAGAAAATAACTTTGGGATTCGGAAGCGGCTGTTGGAATACGACGACGTGATGAATATTCAGCGGGAAGCGATTTATAAAAAACGACGCAATGCCTTGTCTGGCGAGCGTTTGGCGGTGGATTTGAATACAATGTTCCGTTCGCAAGTGGAGAGTTTGGTAGACAAACACAAATCTTCTGGTGATTTTGATGACTTCCGTAGGGATGCCCTGAGTATGTTGGGGATTGACCCACAAATGGATGCGATTGATTTTAAAGAAGGTAATTTGGACGAAGTGACGAATACCATTGAAGACCAATTCAACGAATTTTACAATCGCAAAGCCAATCAGATTACCGGTTTGTTGATGCCGGAAATCAAGCACGTGCACGAGACGCGTGGCAACCAATTCAAACGTATTCTCGTTCCCTACAGCGATGGGCGTTCGCATCCACTTATTATCACTGCGGATATTGAAGAAGCATTAAAAACCAATGGTAAATCCATCATTCGAGACATTGAAAAAGCAGTGACACTCGCCATCATTGATGAAAAGTGGAAAGAGCACTTGCGCAGCATGGACGAATTGAAAGAATCGGTACAAGCCGCTTCTTTTGAACAGAAAGACCCATTGGTGATTTATAAAATGGAAGCGTATAATTTATTTGAGCAATTGATATTTGAAGTAAATGAATCGGTGACATCTTATTTATCAAAAGGGTTATTAGTGATGCAAGACGGCAGACCGCTCGAACAAGCCCGCGAACCACGCACGGATAACACCAAAGTACGCACCAATCGCGCGGCGGACCCTGCTCGCATGGCACGCACCGCTGCGGAAGGTGTAAGCGCACCGGCAAAAGTGGAAACCATCCGCCGTACGGAGGAGAAAATAAGTCGCAATGCGGCTTGTCCTTGCGGTAGCGGTAAGAAATATAAAAATTGTCACGGTAAAAGTGCATAATTAATGGGGGTGGTGCATACATAAAATGTACCACCCTTCATTTAAAATGACAAATTTAACTTCTGTTAAAGTTTCTATTTTTTACGCTCTATTTTTGATTGCAACAAATATTATTGTATATTTACAGCGTAATGTCTATTCTATTCTATTCTATTCTATTCTATTCTATTCTATTC
>CAZJXN010000035.1:0-1513 GCA_964549655.1 uncultured Saprospiraceae bacterium | reverse complement strand
TTACAGCGTAATGTCTATTCTATTCTATTCTATTCTATTCTATTCTATTCTATTCATAAATTAAGTGCTCGGTACATTTGATTTATAATATACCAAAGGAATAGACTTCGGTTTTTTTGCCAATCTTAAAAAACGCAGGTACAAAGCGTTCGGCTAATACTAAAATGAAATTGAAATGACGTATGAGGGACGGTAAATCTGTAATAAAATCCAGAGGAATCGTCAAGCTAATCTGTCAAGTCATTTTAATCATGGTATAATTTGCCGAGTGTCCTTTAACCAGTATCGTTATTGTTTTTACGTAGAGAAAATTAAACAGGGGGAACGACAACCATTGGCTTTGATAGCCACACCTATGCCTTTTTTGGAAAAAGGCTGATGCCGCCAAAGTGCTAGCCCGGCGACAAAAGCCTTATTGTATAACTATATAAACCACAAAATTATGAAAAAATGGCGAAACTACAGCGACAGTTCGTAGCGTCCTCCTTTGTACCAACCTCAAGTGGACGCTTCTTCCTACTTTAGAAAAAGTATTTTGTGATGTTGGATAGTTTCGACCCTGCTATCCATAAAATTGTATTTTCTAAACTTTAAAAAATACATAAAAGATGAACCAAGCGTCCTTACACACTTGCGCTACCAACATGCGTAGCCTGTACCCAATTATGATACTATTGCTACTGACTACGACCACGCATGCTCAACTTATGCGTAAAGACACTGCCACCACGCCCACTAATACCAAGCACTGGGAAGTAGGACTTGACTTGAAGCCCCTGTGGGAGAAAGACGAGCCATATAACTTCGTGGTGCGGTACTTCTTCAAAGAAAAATGGGCGCTGCGGGGTGGATTGGGATTTGAGTTGAGTGAATCAAAGGATACGTTCAGAATATTCTCATCGAAATTGACAACTGGAGCAGGTCTTGATACTCTGTATTCCAGATATGGGTTGAACGAGATACAAACAGACAAAAACTTATCTATTCAGGCTTTTGTAGGCATTCAATATGAATGGAGCGGAAAAAAGTTGAGTTTATATAATGCCCTTGATTTGTTTTTTACAAATTATAGTAGGCATTACGCACTACCAATATCGGATGTGCATCAACAACCAAGCTTGGCTCCTGCTGTAATTTCTGATTTTGCGCGCGTTTCAGTTGTGGATAACACTACAATAGGAGGAGGTATTCGATTGATTACCGGTATGCGGTATTACTTATCCTCTAATTTTTCTGTATCTGCTGAAATGGCACTTACAGCGCAAGGGCTTAAATACGAGAATGTCTTACTTATCCGAGATGAGTCTTTATTTGATGATAGAACGCTCAAACAAACCACTACAAAAGGACGGAGTTACGCTGTCAAAATAGAGCCTTTGTTTCGAGTATTTATCAATTATCATTTTTTTAAAAACTAAAATTAAAATCATGAAAAAAATTATAATAATCGTAACTATTTACTAAGTAGTTTGCCATAAATAATCGACACAAGTTAGGTGAAATGGATGGTGAA
>CAZJXN010000034.1:0-38344 GCA_964549655.1 uncultured Saprospiraceae bacterium | reverse complement strand
CAGCGTTCCAAGATGTGAATAAAAAATCAGCATGAGTAAAACCAAAATATTCTACGTCGAAGACGAACCCTTTCTCGGTCGCATTGTAAAAGAAAGCCTCGAAAGCCGCGATTTTGAGGTGAAAATGATAAGCGACGGGCAGCGCGCCTTGTCCGCCTTTGAGCAATTCAAACCCGATATTTGCGTACTCGACATCATGTTGCCACAAAAAGACGGCTACACCATCGCGCAGGAAATCCGAGTACAAAGTCCCGCCATGCCTATCCTATTTCTCACTGCCAAAACGCAAACCGAAGACGTGATTAAAGGATTTCAAGTGGGTGGCAACGACTACGTACGCAAGCCGTTCAGCATGGAAGAACTCATTATAAGAATTCAAAATTTATTACAATTGTCTAACGGCAATCCACATTCTAAAAATATAATTTCCAACGAGCCAGTCGCTATCGGTCGGTACGAATTTGCACCCTTACGCTATGAATTAAAAATCAATGACAAAGCTCGTAAACTCTCGCACCGCGAAGCTGAACTCCTCCGCATTTTATGTGAAAACCGAAATTTTGTAGTCGCTCGCAAAAAGATACTCAATCAAATCTGGGGCGACGACTCTTTCTTCAATTCCCGCAATCTCGACGTGTATATCACTAAACTCCGCGACTACCTCAAAGAAGACCCCGCTATCGAAATTCTCACCATCAAAGGCGTGGGCTATCGGTTTGTGGTGGAGTAAAAAAGTTGGCAATTGGCAGTCAGTAGAACGCTTGGTACTTGTTACTAAATTTGTATTTTGCAGGGTACTAACCGAACCAATCATGCGACACTATTTCTTTTTTTGCCCATTATTCTTCCTTTTTTCCTGCGACACCGCCAAGCAATCTGCTGGTACACCACAGTCGCCGACTGTCAAAGACGGCTACACGCTGGTGTGGGACGAAGATTTCAAAGGAAATACCTTGGATTTAAATAGCTGGGAATACCAACTTGGCGATAGTGGCTGGGGCAATAATGAAGCACAATTCTACACCGACCATCCCAATAACACTTTTGTAAAAGATGGTTTTCTGCATATCGTAGGGCGTATCGAAAAGATGGGGAGTAAGGACTACACCTCAGCACGCATCCGCACAAAGGGCAAAAAAGATTTTAAATTTGGCCGAATTGACGTGCGTGCAAAATTGCCGAAAGGGCAAGGTATTTGGCCCGCTATCTGGTTTATGCCAACGGATGATGTGTATGGCGGCTGGCCTCAAAGTGGCGAAATAGACCTGATGGAAATGGTAGGACACGAGCCCAATGTGCTGGTCGGTACGGTACATTTCGGACCCGAATGGCCCAAAAACAAATCCGTCGGCAATCGTTACACTTTACCGCAAGGCGATTTCTCGAATGATTTTCACGTTTTTACTTTAATCTGGCAAGAAAATAAAATTGCTTGGTTACTGAATGATCAATTCATTTACCATCAAATCACGCCCGATTTATTAAAACCGGAAAAATATCCTTTCAACGAGCGTTTTCATTTGATTTTGAATTTGGCAATCGGTGGTAATTGGCCTGGCTACCCCGATGCGACCACCGTTTTTCCGCAGGAAATGGTAGTGGATTATGTAAAAGTGTATCAGAAGAAGTAAAATGTGATTGGTGGATAGTGAATTGTAAAAATCGTAGCTAATTAATGGGTCGTATTTTGCATAAAACTAAATAATTCAATAATGAAACACCTACTCCTCCTAACCTCTTTCCTCTTGTGCATCACCATTTTACAAGCACAGGGATACAAAAAACTCTTCAACGGTAAAGATTTAACGGGTTGGACACCCCACGGCACCGAAAAATGGTACGTGGAAGACGGCAACCTTATCTGCGAAAGCGGTCCCGACAAACAATACGGCTACCTTTCCACTGATAAAGATTACAAAAATTTCATTCTTACGCTCCAATTCAAGCTGGAAGCCAATGGCAACAGCGGCGTGTTCATTCGCTCCGGCATCGAAGGCACGAAGATTAGCGGTTGGCAAGTAGAAGTCGCTCCGCCCAATAAAAGCTCTGGGGGCATCTACGAATCCTACGGCAGAGGCTGGCTCATCAAACCCGATGCAGAAGGCGAAAAAGCCCTGAAACCCAATGGCCGGAACAAAATGCGCATCGAAATGATCGGCGACGAAATCACCACTTTCCTCAATGGCAAACAAATGGTCAACCTGAAAGATGAAAAAATCGGACAAGGCAAAGGCTTCATCGCATTACAAATACACGACGGCGGCGGTATTAAAGTACGCTGGAAAAAGATTCGCATTAAGGAGTTGGCAGTAGGCGGTGGGCAGTAGGCAGTTTTCCCTCAATACTTAATTGGACACTGATTTTGTAAGATGTTTATGATTTTTTATGATCTTAATTTATCTTCATCATCAAAATCAGTGTCCCATCTTCACGAACAAAATCCTATTCACAATATGAAAAACACTTCTTCCGATTCCCGTAGAAAATTCTTACAAAAACTCTCTGCTTCGTCGGCGGCTTTTGCCTTTGGCACTTCGCTCTTTGCAGCCGAGAACAAAGACCATATAATAGAATTCTTACATCGCGCTCCTTTTAGTGCCAACGACCAAATCAACATCGCGCTCATCGGTGCGGGTGGCATGGGTACGCAAGATACGATCACCGCGCTGCAAGTGCCGGGCGCAAAGCTCGTCGCTGTTTGCGATTTGTACGATGGCAGACTGAAAGAAGCCAAAACCCGTTGGGGAAATGAAATTTTTACGACCCGTAGCTATAAGGAAATTCTCAACCGACCCGATGTGGATGCGGTCATCGTCGCTACGCCGGATCATTGGCACCAGCAGATTTCCATTGACGCGATGCGAGCGGGCAAACACGTTTATTGCGAAAAGCCAATGGTACACGACATCACCGAAGGACCAGCGGTCATCAAAGCCCAGCAAGAAACGGGCAAAGTATTTCAGGTCGGCAGTCAGGGTGTATCTTCTCTGGGTAACGAAAAAGCAAAAGAACTATTGAAAGACGGTATTATTGGTGACTTAAATTATGCAGAAGGCTTCTGGGCGCGGCATTCGCCGACGGGTGCTTGGCAATATCCGATCCCAACCGATGCTTCCACGCAGACTGTTGATTGGGACACCTACGTGAGCAATACCACCAAACGTCCCTTCGATGCCACGCGCTTCTTTCGCTGGCGCAATTATCGGGATTATGGCACAGGGATGTCGGGCGATTTGTTTGTACACCTCTTTTCCAGTTTACATTTTATCACGAATTCTTTTGGTCCCAACAAGATTTATGCTGCCGGTGGCTTGCGCTATTGGAAAGACGGGCGCGAAGTACCCGATGTGTTGTTAGGTACGTTCGATTATCCACAAAGTCAGGCGCACCCTGCATTCAATTTGTCTTTGCGTTGCAATTTTATTGATGGCACGAGCGGTACGACGTATTTGAAACTAGTCGGAAGTCAAGGCTCTATGGACATCACTTGGGATAGTGTCACCGTAAAACGCAATAAAACGATTCAATCCGATGATCCATTCATGATGGAGCAGATGAAAAAAGCGGGTACGCCGGTTTCAGATCGCAAACGCATCGTTGGACCAGAAGAATACACGTTTGAAGTAGAAAAAGGCTACAAAGGCGGACCGTATGACCATTTTGTAAATTTCTTCACCGCCATTCGCAACAAAGGTAAAGTGACCGAAGATGCCACCTTTGGCTATCGCGCGGCTGCTCCGGCTTTATTGTGTAATGATAGCTATAATCAGGACACTGCTATTTTATGGAGTCCAGAGAAAATGCAATTGGGAAAGAAATAGGTTTTACCGCAGTGGCGCAAAGGACGCAGCGTAAAAAATCCGCGAAAATCCGCCCTATCCGCGTCATCCGCGTTCCAATTAATGCAATACGTGATGCAAAAAGTGCAAAACTTTGTGTCTCTGCGGTAAAAATGCGCAGTTAGGGTTCAATTTAACGTCTATTTTAATCAGAAATCAAATACAAAAATTATGAAACCAACACTTCTCTTCGTATTAGCAATCACCCTTTTATCCTGTAGCGAATCCAAAAAAATGAGCAGTTCTAAAGCAATCCCCTTATTCGATGGAAAAACCTTCAACGGCTGGCATGGCTTCAACAAAACCGGAACAATAAAAACTGGGCAATCGAAGATGGCGCGCTCGTCTGCCTCGGCGCAGCAGCAAATACCAATGGCGACGACATCGTTACCGATGCGGAATATGACAACTTCGAACTCACCTGGGACTGGAAAGTGACCCCCGGCGGCAACAGCGGTGTGATCTACCACGTCGTAGAAAACCCGAAGTACAGTGCACCTTACGAAACTGGACCAGAGTATCAAATGATAGACGATGAAGGCTATCCCGACAAACTGGAAGAATGGCAAAAAACCGCCGCAGACTACGCCATGTACACCGCCAACGATAAAAAGAAAGTAATGCCCGTGGGTCAGTGGAACAGCAGCAAAATTGTATTTAACAAAGGACACGTCAAACACTGGCTTAACGGCGCAAAGGTCATCGAGTTCAACGCGTGGGATGCCGCCTGGACCAAACTGAAAACCGACGGCAAATGGAAAGACTTCCCGGATTATGGCAGTGCCAAAAAAGGACGCATCGCCCTGCAAGACCACGGCAATAAGGTGTATTTTAAAAACTTGATGATTCGGGAGTTATAATAAAAACAAGCTGCGAATAAGCGCTTCCAGCATTTCAAAAGTTGGGAGCGCTTTTTATTTACCAAAATATATCCTTTCAAAACGATTCCTTATATCAGCAGCAGCTTTTAGCTCACACTTACTTCTAAAATTGTAAATCGTAAATCGGAATGACACCCCAAGACAACAAAATAACCGTAGCCGGTGACGGTAATATCACCATCCAAAATGTGCATGGCTCTACTATTCACCTGAATGCGAATGCCCCTGCCATCCTACAAAAACTCGAAGCACTCCAAAGCAGCAATGCCGCAGCTTTCCAGTCTTTGCAAGAAGCAATTACCAATAGTAAAGCACCTGTTTACCGAAACCTGAAAAATTTACTTATCAATAGTACAGTTTTTGCGCAAAACGTACATATCGGAGACAACATTTATCTTCCTTCCGAATCCAAACTTCCCAAAGACCTCACCTTGCATATTCCTAAAATGCACCCCGCCGAAGTAATCGGGCGGGAGCTAGAACTAAAAGAATTATACGAGTTACTATTTGACAATAAGCGGGTAGTGGTGGTGAATGGCTTGGGCGGTATTGGCAAAACAACGCTGGCGCAGGTGTACGTGGGGCAATATTATGAATCGTACCGATATGTGGTATGGGTCAGCCAATTGAGTGAAAACATAATGAATGACGTGATCAATGCGGAGGGCTTGACCGAACAGCTACTCATCCCCATCGCAGGGAAAGACCCACAAGCTATTTTTCTGGAGACCATCAGCAAACTGAAAAGCATCACCGACCAACCGAATCTATTGATACTGGATAATGCCGATGCGACGCTAACCCAGCTCTACGATCTTCTCCCCACCCAACCCGACTGGCACGTGCTGGTCACCTCCCGCGAAAAAATAGAACGCTTTTATACCAAAGAACTGAATTTCTTATCTCCGCAAAAAGCGCTGGAACTCTTTTAAAAGCACTGCACCCGCATCACCGACGAGGCAGCCATCCAAACGATTTTAAAAACCATTGATTACCATACCCTCACCATCGAAATACTGGCAAAAACCGCCCAAAAACAACGCACCGATATGGCTGCCTTGCAAACTGCGATTGAAACGGACCTCAAAGCCAACGTCTATGTGCAACACAAAGGCGATAAGATTGACAAAGTACGCTCCTACCTCGCTTCCATCTTCGATTTTAGCCACACGAGTACCCAGGAGCAATGGCTGCTGAAACAAATGGTGTGCCTACCCAGCGAATACTATACTTACCCCACGCTGGAGGAACTGATCAATCCCGCCGCCAGTGAGCGTACGGATCTTTTCCCGGAAACGCTGGAAGAACTGGCGGACAAAGGCTGGCTCTTACACAACCCCGATACCGATACTTATAAAATGCACCGTATTATAGCGGAGGTAGCGAGCCAAAAGCTGCCACTGACCCTTGCGGAGGTGGAGCCCTTGATAGAAATGGTGACAAAAAAACTAAGTTTAGACCAAAACAAAGGCACCCCGATTGATGGATTCCCCTGGATATCTTTTGGTAAAGCTATTTTAGTTCATTTTTCGGAGGAGGTAGCTATTATAATAACTGTTTTGCAAAATAATTTAGCAATAATACTAAAAAATTTAGGAGATTATGAAGGAGCAAGAAGCTTATTGGAAAAAGCGGTAGCTTTAGTAGAGCAAAATTTTAAGGAAAATCATTTCCTTAAAATTAAATACTATTCTAATTTGGCATTAGTATTACAAGATCTAGAAAAGTTTACAGAAGCAAAAAACTTATTAGAAAAAGCAGTTTTTCTGGAGGAACAAGATTCTAAAACCATTAATCCTTTTATATCTATTCGTTATTCTAATTTAGCAAATGTATTAAAAGATTTAGGACAACTTAAGAGTGCAAAAAAACTTTTAGAGAAAGCTGTTGCTTCAGATTTGCAAAACTTTGGTGCAAATGATCCAAGAACTGCAATAAGTTATTCTAATTTAGCATTGGTGCTACAGAGTTTAGGAAAGAATAAGAAAGCAAAGCAGTTATTAGAAAAAATAGTTAATTTAGATGAAAAAAATTTCGGTATAAATGATCCAAGAACTGCAATAAACTACTCTAACTTAGCATTAGTCTATGCTGATTTAAAAATTTTACAGCAGCTATTGTTTTATTAGAAAAAGCTTATGCCATTTATAAAAATTGGTTTGGCAAACAGCATCCACAAACTAAAATAATAAAAGAAAATCTGGATTTTGTGATGGAAGCCAGCCGGGAAATGTAACTTACTGGCATGATTTTATAGGTGTCGGACTGGTTTTATTGGGTTCAATATTGCATGCGGTATCTCGTGGATAAAACCTATGAGGTTTTAAAAATCTGATCCGTTTTGGAGGGGTGTCTCCATGTAACGGATGGATGCTATCATTTACTCTTTTATCACGGTGCGCTACACCTTTAAAATACATTTTGTATTTTTTCTACAAAGATGTCGCAGCGCTGCTGCTTGTAGCAGCTCCTTTTTGTTTAATCTTCCTTGAAAGGTGCAGCGCACCAAAATATTTGTAGCAAATGGCAGCGCCATGTTAGCAAGGTGCAGCGCACCGAAATATAGTGTGTTATGCAAACGAGCAAATAGCTAATGCGAACGAGCAAATAGCTAATGCAAACGAGCTAAAAGCTAATGTGAACGAGCTCCAAACTAATCCTTACGATTAAAAAGCTGCTATAAACGAGCTTCGAGCTACTCCACACGAGCAAATAGCTGCTATAAACGAGCTTCGAGCTAATCCATACGAGCAAATAGCTAATACAAACGAGCTTCGAGCTAATCCACACGAGCTAAAAACTGCTATGAACCAGCTTTGAGCTAATCCACACGAGCAAATAGCCGCTGTAAACGAGCTTTGAGCTAATCAATACGAGCAAATAGCTGCTATGTACGAGCTAAAAGTAAATTCCTATGAATTGGTAGCCTTGGGGTAAAAAATTATTTGTTAAAAAAATGATGCGTTACCTATTGACAAATAGTTAGAAAAGTTATTATATTTGCATTAACACAAAAATGACGCTCCTTTTTCTTTTCAACCCAATACAAGTAGGCACTTTCCGATAGTTTGCTGTAGGCACAGCAACAAAAATGTTATTCCATTATTACACACAAATGGCTTGCACCAAGGATTAATGATTGAATTTTTTTTAACCTATTATTTCATCCAAATCCAAGTGCATGAAACGCTATATTGATTTGAGTAAGATTCCATCTCCTGAGCAATTCATGGAGTGGACCGGAATGTTGCAAAACCTGAAATATGCTTTCCAGCAGATTAAGGTGAGTCTTTCTAAAGAAGAACGATCCAGCCGACGCAAAATGGGTTCGCGGCACGCGGCTTATGCCCAGACTGCCGAACAAGGCGGTACGCAGTACGAGCAAATCATGCCGCGCCATTTCACTCCTTATGAGTTTACGCAGTTGATGGCTTTTTTCAATAATCTGCGACGTATCCGCTCGCAGTATGATGAAATCTATGAGATGATGGATGATACCATGATGGCAGCGGGCATTGATGCGATGACCTTTACCAAAATGGTACACGACGCCATCCGCAGTGCTAACAATACCGACCCTTCTTACGACAGCATTTTACGAGAGTTGGATGAGTTCAACAAACGAGCGCAAGCGGAGGAAGTGGAAGAAATGGAAGCGGCATTATAACGGTTAAATAATAAGGTGAATGAATAACGCCTCTGATGGATTGGACAGATACGGTAAGAGGAGGCACTATTTTTCTAACAAGAATCGCTATCGTACAAAAGTAATGCGTACTACGATGGAGGTAATTTACCTATTGACTTCTTTTGTAAAAATCACGATACCATGAAAGAGCATGAATTGCTATCACCAGAGCGAATCGCTGAATTGAAAGCGACGCTGGAAAGCTTGGAAGCGTATATCCAAGTTATGCAGTCTAATATTAAATCAGCAGAAGAGGAGAGCAGGGCGAACACCGAATTGCGCCAGGATGTGTATTTAGAAATTGCCAATAAGAATCGGACAACCAAAATACGGCAGTTTCAGGCACGTCCAATTAATAAGCAAGTAGTCGCCACGTCACAATTGTTAGCCGTACAGGATACCGTTCAGGAATTGCGCCGTCGAGTAGAGGATACGTTATTATTATTGAATTATAGAATGTACGAAAAGGCAAAACTGGTACATGAAGCCTTGCGCGAAGCCAGTAAAACCGACCCTTCACTGGAAGCTGTGGTGCGCGAAATGGATGCATTGTACCAACAAGATCAAGAGGAACAGCAAGAAGATGCTACTTCTGAGGATAGCAATTAAAGAAGGGTCGGGTTTAGGCATTTCAAGTCACAATCTCCTTCCTGCAATGTACCTACCTGCTCGGGTAGCAAACCTGGTTAATTGTTAATTCAACTGCAAGGTTGCCGTTATAGCGGTGGCTTTTTCTGCGGTTATAGCGGGAGGTGCGGTGCTATCTACGGTAGGTGGTTCAATAATAAGTGGTGCACAATCGAGCAGTTCTGCCACTTCTTCCGACGGCTTTTGGAATTTAGCTGTGAAGAGGTATTTATAATTTGGATCCTTTTCTAAGTGTTTCAAAAACAAAGCAAATACTGGCAACGCCATATTAGCACCTTGTCCCAGCGTAATATCTCGGAAGCGTACGGATGGAGATTCTCCACCTACCCAAACGCCTGCTGCCAGTGTTGGCGTGTAACCAATAAACCAACCGTCGGAATGATTTTGACTGGTGCCCGTTTTTCCGGCAAGGTCATTTTTGAAATGGTAGCGGTAGCGCAGTCGTTTGCCCGTGCCCTTGTCTACAGCGGCTTGCAGCATGTGTGTAATGATATCAGCGTGATCCACAGTGATTGGGCGTTTCCACTCCTTGCGATTAGTTTTGTGCTCGTAAATGACTTTTCCTTTCACCGTTTCAATGCGGCTGATGTAGAACAACTCTGGTCGAGTGCCTCTATTGGCAAAGGTGCTGTAAATCTGTACCATATCGAGTAGCGAAGCTTCATGCGCGCCCAGCGCAATAGCCGGTACGGGTGGCACACCAGCACTGATCCCCAAATTTTCTGCCATGCGAGCCACTGCTTTAGGTCCAATTTGTACCGCTACGTTTACAGCTATGGTATTGATAGATTTTACAAGCGCTTTTTCCATGGTGTAAGAGCCACCATACTTATCGTCGGAGTTATGCGGGGTATAATTTTCGTATTCAGGATATGTACGTAGGTAGTTGCCAAAGTACTTACAGGGCGACATCCCCTGCTGCAAAGCAGTAACGTACACCACGGGCTTAAAAGTAGAACCAACTTGCCGACCGGATTTGACGTGATCGTATTTGAAATATTTGTATTCAGGACCACCGACCCACACTTTTACTGCTCCGGTAGAGGGTTCTACTGCTAACATACCAGCATTTAGCATCGCCAGATAATATTTGATCGAATCCATTGGACTCATTTTGACTTTCTTCTCCTTTTGTTGCCAATCAAAAACGGTCATTTCAAGCGGGGTAGCAAATATTGAGTCAATTTGTTTGAGGGTGTAATGGTTCGCTTTCAAGTGGCGATAGCGCGGCGAATGTTGTTTGGCTAACAATAAAATCGTATCGTTTTCCCAAGCCGAGGCTCCGTTCAAATGAGTGACAAAGTCCTTTTGCAATTTTGCTAAATGCTCGCGCATAGCAGATTCGGCGTAGCGCTGCATAGAAGGATCCAAAGTGGTATAAATTTTCAACCCATCGGTGTATAAGTTGTACTCCATGCCGTTGGGTTTGTGGTATGCTTTTAGCACTTTTTTTAGTTCCAGACGCAGGTGCTCGCGGAAGTACGTAGCCGAGCCCACATTATGATTTGCAGGGTTATAATTTAAATTTAAAGTTAATTTTTGTAATGAATCCGCTTCGAGGTGAGTTAGGTAATGATATTTTGCCATTTGGCGCAAGACTAAGTTTCGGCGTTCTAAAGATTTTTCAGGATTTGCGATTGGATTGTACGTAGAAGTTGCTTTCAACATCGCTACTAAAATAGCTGCTTGCTCCGGTTTTAATGCTTCTGGCATGACTCCAAAAAACCGTTGTGCTGCTACTTTTATGCCAAAAATATTTTCACTGAACGGCACCGTGTTCAAATACATCTCCAGAATTTCCTCTTTCGTGTATAAATTTTCCAACCGTCTTGCAATGAACACTTCTTTTATCTTATTGATAATCAATGACCACTTACCATGGTCTTCTCTTGGGTACAAGTTTTTAGCTAATTGCTGGCTTAGTGTACTCCCTCCACCAGCCGAGCGATTACCACCAGCCAAGGTTTTGAAAAATACGCGACCCCACGCCCGCACATCCACGCCGCCGTGCTTGAAATACCGGGCATCTTCTGTAGCCACTAATGCATGAATGAAATGAGGAGAAATACCGCCGTATTTTACATTGCTGCGGTGTTCAAAATAATAGCGCCCTAGTAGTGTACTGTCTGTTGCGTACACCTCCGAAGCAAGTGGATTAGAGATACTGGCAAGGTCTGCTTTACTCGGAATGCGACCAAAAGCACCAAAACGAACGCTCATCAAAAAGACCAGAATCGCTACCGTAACCACCAATCCTGCTTTACCAGTAAGCTGTAACGCTTTAGCTACCCTGGGATTTTCTTTGATAAAGGAGTTCCATCGTTCTATCTGAACTTGCACCGCTTCGTAACTTTTATGGAGCAACTGCATCAGCTCTTGTCGCTTTTGGAGTATATCTTTCAGGTGCATAATGCATACGTGTTTATCTCTCTTTTACTGTTTAGATAGGCATTTGTTCAGCGGGTCGCTTCTTTAAATAAAAATTAATAGACGGGTAAAATATAGAAGAAATGGATTGAAGTGTAACTAATTGATTGTCAAGAGGAAAAAATTTACGAGAAAGCGGTCTACGGCTCCAAGCCGTAGGACGCTTTCTCGACGCTTTTGCTACACCTCCTGACTTCGCTCAATCAACAAATTCCGATAGCGATTGAAAATAGAAGATTTGGATACAAAACCAACGTAGCGACCGTGGTTTAAGACAGGTAAATTCCAAGTCTGAAAGGTTTCAAACTTCTCCATGACTTTATCCATGGGTTCTTGCAAATCAATAGTGGTAGGCGGATTGTGCATCAGGTCACGCACGGTAATTTCTTCATAGCGTTCCGTTTCAAACATAATGGCTCGTACATCATCCAACAATATAATGCCTTCTAAACCACCTTCTTTATTGACTACTGGGAAAAGATTGCGCTGTGATTTGGCGATGATTTTGACGAGTGCCCCAAGCGTCATTTCTGGTTGTAAAGGATGAAAATTGATTTCTACGAGTGGCTCGACGGTCATATTTTTTAGAATACTCAAATCCTTTTCGTGGGCAGGCACCCAAACGCCTTTTTTGTACAAATCGCGGGTAAAAATGGAATACGGTTCAAAATAAATGGACACAAAATACGACGATGCCGATACAATCATCAAAGGTACAAACAGCGAGTAGCCGCCCGTAATTTCGGCAATTAGAAAAATACCGGTCAATGGGGCTTTAAAAACGCCACTCAACAAGCCAGCCATCGCCACGGCAATGAAATTTGGCTCATGCAATTCTACCCAGCCGAGTTGATTCACGGTGTGTACAAAGGCAAAGCCCAGTAGTGCTCCAGTAAACATGGAAGGTGCAAAAACGCCGCCATTCCCGCCAATACTCGTCGTCAATGCTGCTGCAATCGGTTTTGTCAAAATAATCAACAAGGTGAAAAGAATGATAAACCAGTCGTTTTTAGCTAATTGGTAAAATGGACTGTGATCTACGATCGCAAAAAATCTGCCGGTCAATAAGTCATTTACCGTTTCGTACCCTTCGCCAAACAGCGGCGGCATGAAAAAAATGAGCGTCCCAAGCGCCAACCCACCAAGTGCTAGTTTGCTCAGTGGATGTTTATACTTTTTCACTACATTCTTAACCGCCGAAACCATCCGAATCATATATGCCGAGCAAACACCACAAAGCCCGCCTAACAGCACGTAAAATGGAATCCCTTGCAACGTCCAACCATCGGTAGGCAGAAAGAAAATTTGTTCGTAGTACAGCGTTTTAGCAACAACGGCACTCACTGCAGCCGAAATCAATAATGGAATAAACGAGTGCACCGCAAAGTCTACCAATAATACCTCCAAGGCAAAAATCACGCCACCAACCGGACTATTAAACACCGCTGACAAACCAGCTGCCGCCCCACACGCTAAAAATAAAGCCTGTTTTTTCCGATCCGCCCGAAGTTCTTTTGCCACATTCGCACCGATAGCAGAACCCGTGCGTACAATGGGTGCTTCCAGTCCAACAGAGCCACCAAATCCAACCGTCAGCGAACTGGCGATTACGTGCGCGTACGTCTCATACCGTGGAATATTCACTTTATTTTTGGCAACGGATTGAATCAGATTACCCAGCCCGCCATTGAGTGGCTTTCGCAAAATAAATTTTACAAACAAAAGCGTCAGAGCAATACCAATGATAGGTAAAAATACAAACACCCAACGTTGACTCGATGGGTCATTATCATGTAGCCATTCGCGTACCGTGTGTACTGAAATTTTCAAAACGACCGCTACTAATCCGACGACTAAACCGATGACAATACTGACAATAATCTGGTAATTGCGTTGTGAAATGCGCTCCGACATCAACTTAATCAGCTGATGTACCCACAAATTTGCGTTTCGGTACAGTCGTAAAAGAATAGATTGCCGCTTGCTCATTTATTTGGTTTGTAGCCAGTAGAATAGAATATAAAAGCGAAAGTAACAAAGTTTAATTAAGCTGATACGGAAAGAATTAACGTAGAATTTTCTACTGAATTGCTGTACGTACAAGAATTTGCGTAATTTTGAGGAAACCAAAACTGAACTTATAATATGAAAAACATGATTGTAAAAAATCTACTCGTAGGGCTGCTTTTCTGCTTGCCCTTCATTGCGTCTGCACAAGGAACGCTTACCGGAGATTGGAAAATGAGTGTACCAGATGAACAAGGCAATATGATGACCGTGAAACTTACCATGACCGCTGAAGGTACGCACACCGTTGATTTTGGAATAGATGGCACCTTTGATATAGAAGGTACTCACACTTTAGAAGGAGATCAAATCACTATTTCGGATGTGAAAGGCGCAGCGGCTTGCCCTTCCGACCAAAAAGGTGTGTACAAGTACAAAGTAGAAGGAGACACCTTGACCATGACGCGCGTGAGCGATGCCTGCGAGCGCGGCGGACCAGAAGGGAAAATGGTTTTTGCACGTATGAAGTAAAATCGCATCCTCATCTGGTGACTTGGGTCATCAGATGAGGATATTTATTGACTCATGTTACGCACACAAATAGCCACAACAGGAACGCGGATTGGGCGGATTCAGACGGATTTCATTTTTCTCAAACGAAAAGTCCACAAGTTGAATAGAAAGCGAAAAAATCCGCGAAAATCCGCAATATCCGTGTCATCCGCGTTCCTAATTAATGTAATGAGGGCGCGTAACGTCAGTAATCGAGTTAAAATACTTTATCATACAACTCCCGCTGTGGTATTTTACCAACGCCCGATTTATCTTCCAGTATTTCAAACACATTGGTTTTAATCGTATGTGCGATATCGCCTGTTGGCAAATCATTACAATCCAGTCCAAACGGGTCTTCAATTTCCTGCCCCATTAATTCCACGCCAATCAACGAGAAGAAAATGAACATCACCAGCGGAATCGTCCCCCAATGAAATGTAGTAACTAATGCAAATGGCAACAAAATGGCATAAGTCGAGATGTAAATTTTGAGATAGACCGCATAGGAAAACGGAATTGGTGTCTTTCTAATCCGTTCGCAAGCCCCCAAAATATCAAGCAATGCCTGGTGTTGGTCTTTGAGATTGATATAATCGCCCTCCGTAATTTCGCCACGCCGGTGCGCCTCCGCGATGCGGTCGAAAATTTGGAAAGCAAGGTGATTGGGAATATGCCCCTTGGTTTATACACAGCTTCCTCCTCGTCGCTGAGGTAAATGAGTTTGTCCAATTTCACGCCATCCCGCAGGTGCTCCACTAAGGCATAGCAAAAATTTGAAATGTATTTTGCCATACAATGCCGCACTTCATAATCGTGTTTGGGAAACATGGCGTGGATGTACACTGCCAGGTTTCGGGTATTATTCACCAGCGCACCCCATTGCTTACGCCCTTCCCACCAGCGGTCGTACGCCGTATTGGTGCGAAACACCAGAAAAATACTCAAAATCACGCCCAACAGCGAAAACGCTTGCACGTTCATATAAATAGACTCGCCCAAATTCTGGTATTCCACCACGAGGCAAACCGCCGTCGAGTAAATACCAATGTACACCACCCCGCGCATAATCTTGTTCATCGTCCAACTGCGATACAAGTGCACCAAGTCGCCAAACCAGTTTTTATTCGTTTTGTAGAAAATCATTTCGGAAAGTAGGTTTTGCTGTTTGCAATAATAGAGGAAATGTGAAGAAAGGAAAGATTGTTTAAATTTTAAAGATGACTTGAGTAAGTTGGCAGTTTAAAGTTGGCAGTCAGCAGTCGCTCAATCTGTTGACAAACAACAACTTAAGTTGGATTCATTTTATAATTTAAATATGCTCACTTACTTGGGCGCACATTAGCGGTTTTTTTTGAACCATGTACTGCAAGATGAAATAGTCTCCGGCACTGCCAAGTTTATTCTACAAAACAGGAGTTGCGTACTGACAAAATCGTTAGTAAAAGAACGATTGGCATCCATTCAAAAAAAGCAGAAAAAAACGTATTCAAATAAAACTAATAAATTTAGTTGAAATTTTGACGCATTTTTGCGTTCTATTTTTTAATTAAAATGAATGGTATGAAAAGCGTATTGAAGAACGGTATGAAATTGTTGTTGCTCTTGCTACTAACCGGAATTTTAGGAAGTGGACAAATTCATCCAGCATCTGCGGAGATAGAAGAAATGATAGAACGGCATAATCATTGGCGTAATAAATTGGGCCTACCGGCATTGGTTTGGTCGGACGCACTTGCCAACTTTGCACAAGAATGGGCAAATAAATTAGCAGCCAATGGCTGTAAAATGAAACACCGGCAAAAATCTTCTTACGGCGAAAATATTTACTGGACCAGCGACAGCAGTACACCCACAAAAGTGGTAGATGCTTGGGCAAGTGAGGAAAAATATTTTAGTCACAAAACCCAAAAGTGCAAAAAAGAATGGTACGTGTGCGGGCATTACACGCAGTTGATTTGGGAAAAAACCAAAAAAGTGGGTTGTGCAGTTGCAAGCTGCGGTGATAAAGGAGAGATTTGGGTGTGTAATTATGACCCGCCGGGAAATTATACGGGGGAAAAAGCGTACACGCCTAAAAAGCAGTAAATGAAAAGCAATTTGGTAACTCCCAAAGTTATCAGATTGCTTTTCCAGCTATTATTTTTTTGCTGAACGATATCATAATTGCTCGTTGGTAATAGGAGAAGTCTAATTTGCTCTATTTGTAAACACCCCAATAGAATTGATTTTCAAAGTTATGGAATGCATTGCACTTTTTTGCAGTCCTGCATTTTACTTTGAATAATAAAAGCCAATCCTTTGATACTGCCATTCTTACCACTCGCCAAATATTTCTTCTGTCAAAATGACTTCTCTCCAAATCTGGTACAATTGTCGCTCAAATTCTCAACCAGCAGTTTAGATGTGAAAGTCTGGAATCTGGCATCTCATTATCTGGCATCTCAAAAATAGTACCATGACACAGTTTCTTTCAAACGAATTAGACCTTTCGGAGGAAAAATTACTTCCGAATCCGCATAAAGACGATGAATTGCTCGATGCGTACTCACGCACGGTGGTGCAAGTAGCGCGTAAAGTGAGCGATGCCGTCGTGCAAATAAAAGTGACCAAAACCGCACCGCCCACTCGCAACGGTCGCCCGCAGCGCGGGAATGGCGGTGGTGCAGGCTCCGGCTTCATCATTTCTACTGATGGCTTTATAGTGACGAATAGTCATGTGGTAAGCGGCGCGGACAGCATCGAAGTGAACTTACAAGACGGCAGACTTTTTCCAGCGCGATTGATTGGGGATGACCCGGCGACCGATTTGGCAGTCGTACAAATCAATGCCGAAAAATTATCAACGGTCCGTTTTGGCGATTCTGAAAAATTGCAAGTTGGGCAACTCGCCATTGCAATCGGCAACCCGTATGGTTTTCAATACTCGCTCACAGCGGGCGTGGTGAGTGCCTTAGGGCGCACCTTGCGCTCAGAAAGTGGACGATTGATTGACGATGTGATTCAAACTGACGCAGCACTTAATCCCGGAAATTCCGGTGGTCCGCTCGTCAATTCGAGTGGCGAAGTGATTGGCGTAAATACGGCGGTGATTTTACCCGCACAGGGCTTGTGTTTCGCCGTAGCTGCCAATATTGCAAAATACGTGGTGGGCAAACTCATCATGGATGGCAAAGTGAAACGCGGTTATATCGGCATTGCCGGACAAGTGGTACCACTGAACCAGCCTTGGACGCAACCGTTGAAATTGGCAGTGAAATCGGGCATTTTAATTCAAAGTGTAGAACCGGATACTTCTGCTTATAATATTGAATTGCGTGCCAATGATATTATCGTTGCTTTTAATGGCAAACCAGTAGATAGTATTGATGATTTGCATCGCTTGTTGAATGAAACCAGTATCGGTAAACCAGCGGAACTGACCATTTTGCGCAATCGAAAACCGGAAAAAGTCCGGGTGATTCCAGCGGAGTTGAAGTAAGGCAGTTTGCAGTAAGCGGTAGGCAGTTAGCAGTTTACAAGCGAGAACTTTGTAGGTTTGATGCGGCTTGTAGTGTGGAATTAAAAAACTTAACATTGAAAAGTGCATCTTTTTATTGCGCTGCACATCTTTTGTCTATACCTTTGTGTTAATTGAATGTTAACTATTTATTAAACAAAGGTAAACTTAGATGAAGGACAAAAAAACGAAAGAGAGTCGACAGCCACAGGCAGCTGCTTCTGACAACGGGGCGAACGAGGCAAAAATAGCCGTAAAAAAGAAAGCCGCAGCAGCACCAAGGAGCGCATACCAACAATTGAAAAAACAGGCAAAAGCCTTGAAAAAGCAATTTAAAAAGGCGTTAAAGAAGTTTTCAAAATTCAAAAAGTCGTTTAAAAAAGCAAAGGTCAAGAAAAAAGACCCGCAAAAAGTGGAGGCTTTGAAGAAGCAATATGAAACGTATAAGGAAGAGCGCAAATCGCTGAAACAAGCGTTCAAGACAAAGCGCGAAGAGATGAAAGCGAGTAAAAAAGCGGCTTAGTTTGGATGGAATGGTGGAAGATTGGAAGGATGGAACACTACACAAAATTCATTTTTCAATCTTTCATCACTTCCATTATAGGTTGATATAAAATATTATATTTTATTTTAGAACGAAAAAATGTAACCCATGTAATATTTAAACCGTCCAAGAGTGAAAATATACAGAAATATGAAATTATTTGAAATCATATTAATGCTTTATTTCACCTTTGGAATGACTGCATGCGCAAACGATAAAACGATTGAGCCCGACAAAGTGATCAATCAAAATGGTGGTTTGGTTGGACTTTCACTGATAGTAAACCAAAATACACCGCCGGGACTGCCCAGCTTTCTTGCAGCCATAGACGATGTTACTTCTAAAGGTATCAATTTGTTTGGCATGGCTCCAGAATGGTCGGAGTTGGAAACTGCCCCTTTTACTTATTCCCTTCAAGACCCACTTGTAAACCCGCTTACCCTTATTGACCCTGATAAAACGAAGTTCAAAAGTTATATCCTCGTATTAAAAATGATTGATAGTAATCGAAAGACCGTCCCAGCCGACCTTTCTACCCATTCTTTTGATGCCCCCTTGGTGATGAGTCGTTTTAAAAGTTTGATTGATAAGCTCTCCACCTTGCCATCCATTGATAGAATTTCACATATCTTGATTGGAAATGAAGTAGATGGATATCTAAGTGCAAACCCTACGGAATTAAATGCTTTTGCAACTTTTTACAAAGAATCCATTAATTATATTCATAGAAAAATGCCGCTTGTAAAAGTGGGCACGATTATTACATTCAATGCTGCAATTAATCACCCTACCATTTTCAATACCCTTATACCTGATAGTGACTTTATAGGTTATACCTATTACCCGACCGACGATACCAATCCGAATTGGCAAATGCGTCCGCCGAGTGATGTCCTCGCTGATATTACATTGATGGCAGCAAAAGCTGGCGACAAGCCATTTGCTTTCACCGAAATTGGTTATCCTTCCTCCACCGCAAATAATTCTTCCGAAATATTACAAAAGCAATTTGTAGAAAATATGTTTGATGCGCTTCGGTCTTATAAAGAGAAAGGCAAATTGGAATTCATTTTTTATCACGGACAGTATGATTATCCGACGGATTTCTGTGTCCAATATAGACAGGCACAAGGGGTAGCCTCGACCTATTTATGCGGTTTTATGAATAATCTCGGACTAAAAAATTACGTAACCGGACAACCCAAACAAGCGTGGAATGCGTTTGTGAATAAGTTGGAGGATTGGTAAAAAATGGCTTGCCATTATAAAATATTATCTCTTCGCCAAGCCGAACGGACTTGGTATGGTGACAGAATACATTACATACAACCGACCCAAAGTTACAGCCATAAAAATGACAGATGGACCATTTATGTTCGAATCGTTTTTGGGTTCTTGGACATTTAAAGAAACACAAGCCAACAAGACAGAAGTTGTTTTTCTATATTCGTTTTTGCTTAGATTTCCATTTAGTACAGTGGAACAAAAATTTATTTACAATCTTTGATTGAACACGGATGCCCGCTGATGCGAGGGATGGCGGACGGATTTTTGCGTTACTTACACTTCCATGCAAAAATCCGCGTTATCCGTGTCATCCGCGTTCCAATTAATGCGATATAGGCTGCAAAAAGTGCAACAAGATTGATATAAATAAACTTTTGTTCCACTGTATTTAGCCTATTGACAAATTTTATAAAAAACAACTTGGAGACAAATGTTAAACAACGACTCATTGACCTTAAAAAAAGTATCGAAAATGAACGCACCGAGGTATAACCCTGTCTCCTCTCTGATTAAAAAACCTCACGAATGCACTAATTTCGTCGCATACTCCACAGGCTTCAGCACCTCCGGCATTTTGGCATTGGATGGTAAAAATTGATACGGCGTGACTTGCTTCGTCCAGTCGAATGCGTTTTTTTCTTTATGTTGGCGACGATATTCCAAAGGTGTACAGGCGCGATATTTCCTGAACAAACGATTAAAATTCGTAATATTATTAAAACCAGAAGCGAAGCAAATTTGACTAATGGGTTCTTCGGTGTCTAACAGCAACTTACAAGCGTAACCGATGCGAATGTCAATCAAAAACTGGGTAAAATTTTTATTCGTATATTTTCTAAAAAAATGCCCGAATGCGGAGTCGCTCATGTTCACTTGAGCCGCCACGTCGCCAATTTTGATACTTTGCTGCGTAAAATTTTTCAAAATATAACGATACGCCATTTGAATGCGCTTACTTTCCGATTTCAACGATTGTGGATTGAATCCCGCACTTGCCAAATACGCCATTTCCGACGAATTAGACAACAAATCCAATAGGTTTAAAAACTCAATGACACTTGTAAAATCGGCAGTTTTAGTCAAATTTATCATTCGTTTTTGCGCTTCCGCAAACGTTTGACCATAGAATTTAATTCCGCGACCGGAATCGTCCAACAATTTCCGAATCTTATAAAAATGCTCTTTTTGCAACAAATGCGAGTCGAATAAATCCGCACCAAATTGAATCGTAATCACCCGATACGGCTGTTCACTTTGTTGTAATTCTTCATCTCCATCCCATTTATGATACAAATACGGACCCAATAAAACTAAATCACTACTGTAATATCGCTCCGTCGAATCGCCCACAATGCGCGTTCCACAAATGCCCATCACCAGATTCAACTCATATTCTGGATGATTGTGAATCGGATAATCGAATCCTTTATTGGTAGAGTCCAAGATGACAAAAACGTCATTTTCTTTCAGCGGTGTTATTTCGCGATAGATTTGCATTTTAGAATATCCTTTTGCGTGTAGCCCACAATTAAATACAATGTTTCACGAAAGTATCATTTTTTCGCTGGAAAGTATCAATTTCTATCTTTGAAATAAACTAACTTTGTGGAAAGAGGTGATTGGTTGGCAAGGTTATGGTTTATCAGTTTACGCTAACCCAAACAAAGTTTTATTGATTTATCGCCCTATCTTCCAACATCTCTTTACATCCAAACCAATAAAATCAAATTCTATAATGATAGGGAAATCCTCTACATACCACTTTCATATATTTATAATTTTTATATTCGTCCTATTGGCGGGCACTTCGCAAGCCATTGCACAAGCCATTCAAGTGACCGGCACGATTCTTTCCGGTGATGACAATCAGTCGATGGTCGGTGTGAATGTGCAAGAAAAAGGCACTTCTAACGGCACTGCTTCCGATGTAGACGGCACTTTTACCCTCACCGTTCCAGCTAATGCCATTTTAATTTTCAGCTATATCGGTTTTGAATCCCAAGAAGTAAGCGTCAACGGGCAAACGAGTTTGAATATTACTTTAGAATCAAATAGCCAACTACTTGACAATGTGGTTGTTACAGGTTATCGAAAAGAAATCCGCTCGGATGTAGCCACTGCCATTTCCTCCGTCAAAGCAAAAGATATTGAAAAACTACCTGTGCTTGGGATTGACCAAGCCTTGCAGGGACAAGTGCCTGGTTTACAAGTCACACAGGCGACGGGCGCTCCCGGCGACAACATCGTGGTGCGCATTCGCGGCGTGAGTACCATTGGCAATAACAATCCGCTTTACGTCATTGACGGCGTGCCGACGACGGGCAATATTAATACCTTTTCTACGAATGATATTGAATCCATTGAAGTGCTAAAAGATGGCGCGTCTGCTGCAATTTATGGCGCTCGTGCCGCAAATGGCGTGATTATTATTACCACCAAAAAAGGAAAAGCGGGCAAGCCGAAATTTACATTTGACGCGTATTCTGGTATTCAAGAGGCTTATAACTTGCCTGAAATGCTAAATGCGCGCGACTACCTCACCATTCGCAATGAAGCCATTACCAATGCGAATGCCCTGCGCGACCCACGCCGCCAATTACCTACTTATGACCCAGCCATTTTGGATACGTTGCCAGATGTAGATTGGCTGGATGAAGTGTTCCGAATTGCGCCGATGCAGCGGTACAGCCTGAGTGCGACGGGCGGCAGCGAGAGTGGAAGTTATTACATCATGGGTGAATATTTGAATCAAGAAGGCGTATTTAAAGGACAAGGTTTTGAAAAATATGGACTGCGATTCAATGGGGAAGTCGGTAGCAAACGTTTTAAAATCGGCAACAATTTGTCTTTTGCATTCACCAGCCGTGACGTAATCGGTAGCTCCGGCGACGGCGCGGGACCGGGTAACGAACTCAATGGTATTCGCTACACGCTGATTGCTGCGCCGATTTTTCCCGTTCGCAACAGCGCAGGCGAGTACACCAAAACGACCATTGAACTGGGCGAACCGACCCTTTTTGGCGATGGCAATCCCAATCCACTCGCGTTCATTGACGCCACCGATTGGACGATTCAGCGATACCGATTTTTTGGAAGTGTGTTTGCAAGTTTGAATATTGTAGAAGGTTTGGATTTACGCACGACGCTGGGCGGCGACTTCCTTTTTCAGAATGATAAATTGTTTAAAGAGCGACTTTCGCCTTCTATTTACGACCCTACTTCCCTCACCGAAGGCAGGGTGACCGACCGGAATTTGGTTTGGAATAATATTTTGGATTTTCAACGCACGTTTGGCAAACATCGCATCTCCGCGCTCGCAGGCATGGAGGCGATTCAAAATAAAACCGATTATCTGGGCGCTTCCGCGAATAATTTTGCGCGTACCGACCAGCTTTTTCGATTTATCAACAACAGCGTTGCAGCGGATGTGAGCAATTTGGGTGCTTCGGGCATCGTCACGGAATGGAGTTTATTATCTTATTTTGGAAATATCGGCTACACGTTTGGCGGTCGCTATGTGCTCAATGCGTCCGTGCGGCGCGACGGCTCTTCTCGCTTTGGGTCGGGCAGTCGCTATGGCACGTTCCCCGCGGTTTCGGTCGCTTGGAATGTATCAAATGAGCCTTTTTTTGAAAATCTGGACTTTATTTCTCACCTAAAACTCCGCGCCAGTTGGGGGCAACTCGGCAATCAAGAAATTGGTTTGTATCCATATAGTTCGCTGGTAGAAACGGGTCGTCGGGTGTACTCATTTGGCAATCAAAGTGTTACAGGTGCTCGACTCGTAGAAACCGGCAATAGCAATATCAAGTGGGAAACCACGACACAGTTAGATTTTGGTTTAGAATTCAGTATTTTAAAAGACCAGTTGTCGCTATTGGTAGATTATTATCAAAAAACGACGGATGATGTTTTGGTGCGCGTGCCGATTCCACAGTCTGCCGGAGCCGTTGACCCGCCGTTTGTAAATGCAGGAGAAATAGAAAATAAAGGGTGGGAATTTGCTTTGATTTATAAAAAGAACGCACGCAATTTCCAGTTAAGCGTCAGCGCGAATCTGGCGACCGTGCAAAATGAAGTGCTTTCCTTAGCGGCGAGCGAACCGATTTTGGGCGGCTTTGGCTTATCCGATGGTCCGATTACAAAAACAGAAGTGGGCTATCCGATTGGTTCTTTCTTTTTATACAAATCGCTCGGCATATTTCAAAATCAGGGCGAAATTGATGCCAGCCCGTTCCAAACTGCCGACACGCGCCCCGGCGATATAAAGTTCGCGGACATCAACAGCGACAACGTGATTGATGACAAAGACCGGTCGCATCTCGGCAGTCCGTTCCCCGATTTTATCTATGGTTTGAATGCTAATTTCACCTATAAAAATTTCGACTTATCCGTCCTCGCGCAAGGCGTACAGGGCAATGATGTCTATTTTCTGTTTGGCAATTTTGCTTATGAAACCCAATCTCGTGGTTTTAATTCGTATAAAGACATTCTAAATCGTTGGACGCCAAGCAATACCAATACGGATATTCCAAAGGTAAGTTTAGACGACCGTAATGGCAATCGCCGCATTTCAACTCGTTTTTTGGAAGACGGTTCTTACATAAAAATCAGAAACATTACACTCGGCTATAATTTTAAAAGTTTAATTAAAACCGACGCTATCGGCGGCCTGCGATTGTATGTAGCGGTACAAAATGCGTTTACCTTTTCCAAATATTCTGGCTTAGACCCTGAAATTCAGGCGAATACAAATGATACGCAAGGTTTCAATGTCTCCTCCGATTTGGCAGTCGGCATTGATTGGGGGACGGTGCCTGCGCCACGTACTTACATCGCAGGTGTAAGATTGGATTTTTGAAAAAATGGAGGATGGGAAGATAGGAGGATTTGCACAAACGTTTGACAACTATCTGAACTATGATTTAAACTTTGCGCCTTTGCGTCTTTGCGTGAAAAATGTCTGAACGGTGATTTTTATGATTTTTGTGATAAACATGATTTAAGCTCTGCGGTTAAAAAAATGCTGTGAGGACTGTAAAGATTGACCAAGTAATAAGCGACAAGAACACATTAACACATTAACACCCAAACACAATTATAAAATGAAACAACTAAATTATATTTTACTTTTCACCTGCTTCGCACTTGCTTCCTGCGAAGACATTCTCGACAAGGAGCCACTGGGCAGGTTGGATGCTGATTCTTTTTTTCAAAATGAAAATGACGCGATTCAAGCGACCAATGCCGCTTATGAATATTTACAATTCAATAATAATAACAATAACTTCTATTGGGCGATGGGCGTGGTGACAGCGGATGAAGCAGTGGCAGGCGGCGATGGCTCCCGACCGGGCATTACGGAACTCGATTTTTTGACGTACACGCCACGTACCCAAGAGTTTAATGATTTTTGGAAACTAAATTATAACGGTATTACACAATGTAATACCATTATTGAAAAAGCGACAGACGCGAGTATTGACGGCACTTTGCGCAATCGCATTATTGGCGAAGCATTATTTTTACGGGCTTATTATTACTTTTCATTGACGCAAGTATTTGGCGATGTGCCTTTGATAACACGAATTTTGCCGCCCGACCAACTCAAAACACCTAAAACACCTAAAACCCAAATTTACACGCAAATCATAGCCGATTGTGACAAAGCCGCCGAGTCCCTGCCCACGCAATACGCCGCTGCGGATGTCGGTCGCGTCCCGAAAGGAGCCGCTTACGCACTCGCCGCCAAGACCTTTTTATACCAAAAAGATTGGAATAAAACGCTGGAATATGTAGCAAAAGTGAAGGCTTTGAATGTGTATGCACTCGTACCTAATTACCTTGATAATTTTAAAGAAGATACCCAAAACAACAGCGAATCGGTCTGGGAAATCCAGCACACGAATCTGGAATTGGGCGCTGGAAATTTCTTAAACCAATGGTGGGCTTCTAAAAAATTCGGTGCTGGCTATGGCTTTGCAGAGGTGACACCAGAGTATGTGGCTGCGTTTGAAATGGGCGACCCGCGCCTGAAATTCACAGTGGCGATGAACAATGACCCTTACTTTGGATTGATTTATAAACCATCGTTTTCTTCTACCCGATACAGCCCAGTGAAATATTTACAATCCGACAGCACCGCCACGCAAAAATCGGACGGCGACATTAATTACACGTACATCCGCTATGCAGAAGTCTTGTTGTGGGAAGCTGAAGCCTTTGCCGAACTCGGTCGGGTACAAGAAGCACAAGCACCGCTCGAACAGGTACGCGCTCGTGCCCGCGCCCAAGCGAAAAACCCTGCCACTGCTCTTCCGAAAATTACGACCACCAACCGACAAGAAATGATAGACGCAATTCGACGGGAACGGCAGGTAGAATTGGGATTTGAAATGCACCGTTTCTTCGACCTGGTGCGTTGGGGCATCGCTGATAAATTTATACCGAAATTCCAGAAAGGAAAGCATGAAGTCTTCCCGATTCCACAGACGGAAATTGATTTGAATCCAAGTCTGACGCAGAATCCGGGCTATTAATTATTGTACACTGATTTTTATGGTAAATCATTCTAAAATCATAAAAAACCTTAATAATCATAAAAATCAGTGTTCCATTTAAATAATATAATTTTTATGATTCGATTTATAAATAAATTATTCTTTTGTTCTTTGGTAACTCTTTTATCACTGAATTTGAATGCACAGTCTTCTCAAATCGCCATTCCGCGCGTTGAGCAAATGCCAAACGAGCCGTCGCCGTATAATATGCGCAACTGGCAGGAAGTAGGCGTGAAATATGATACATTCGTTTATAGTTTAAATAAAACAGGACCATATTTACCATTTGTTTATTTGAAAAATAATGGATTTAATTATCCGCAAAATAAAAGTTTTGGATTAGTTACTTACGTTGGTACAAATACGCCGCAAGGCAATGAAGCGATTAATGTATTGCCATCGCTCGTGGGCGCGTCGCTGGTAGGAATTGATAAAACCACTCAAAATGGGCAGAATTGGATTTTAATGAGTCAGGATTTTTTTAATAAAAATAATGGCGAATTGATATATCTAAATAACCCGAACACCAGTAGCGGAAATGATTGGTGGTATGATGTAATGCCGAATGTCTTTTTTTACCAAATCAATGATTTGTATCCAAATATAGGCGATGCGAATTTCCAATTTACCAGCGTTGCCAATCGCTTTTTAGAATCGGTGCGCAAAATGGGCGGCAGCGACACGCCGTGGTCGAAAGCCTCGATGAATTATCGCGCATGGAATTTCAGGGGAATGAAACCCAACGCAAGCGGCGTGAAAGAACCCGAAGCGGCGGGCGGTTATGCTTGGATTTTATACAATGCGTATAAAAAAACGGGCAATCCTGACTATTGGAAAGGCGCAGAATGGAGCATGGAGTTTTTGAATGAATGGAATGACAATCCGTCGTATGAATTGCAATTGCCTTATGGAACCTACGTTGCAGCCAAAATGAACGCCGAAATCGGCACGAATTATGACATTGAAAAACTGGTGAATTGGTCGTTCAACCGCGGTGCGCTGCGCGGCTGGGGTACGATTGTGGGCAAATGGGGCGGCTTAGACGTGTCCGGTTTGGTCGGTGAAGCGAATGACAACGGCAATGATTACGCATTTCAATTAAATGGCGTGCAACAAGCGGCGGCACTCGCGCCAATGGTGCGCTACGACAAACGTTTCGCGCGTGCGATTGGCAAATGGATATTAAATTTGGCGAATGCGACGCGACTTTTTTACCCAGGTTTTCTGCCTACTTCTCAACAAGATGCGTCCGCTTGGTCAGAAGTGAACGACCCTGAAAAAGTCATCGGCTATGAAGCACTCCGCGAAAAATTAAACGGAAAATCACCTGTTTCTACTGGCGATGCGCTCGGCGGCGGCTGGGCTGCTACGAATTTGGCGCTGTACGGCACGTCTTCCATCGGTTATTTAGGTGGAATATTACAACCAACCAACGTCGAAAAAATACTTCAAATTGACTTGTTGAAAACTGATTTTTATAACGACGCGGCTTATCCAACTTATCTTTATTACAATCCATTTAGTACCGCAAAAACCGTTAAAATCCAAGTCGGCAGCCAAGCGGTAGATATTTATGAATCGCTTTCTGAAACTTTTATTACAACCGGCGCGACCAATATTATAAATGTAACCATTCCAGCAAATCAAGCGATTGTAATTGTATTGACACCGTCGGGCGGCATTATTTCTTATGACCAAAATAAAATGTTAGTGAATAGAATAGTTGTTGATTATAAACAAACCAAACAATCATTTACTTACAAGCCAAGAATTCAAGCACTGGCGGCATTGACGACCGAAGTAGAATTAAATGATTCCATCTCCATTTTTGCAAAAGCATTTGATAAAGATTCCGAAAATTTGACTTATAATTGGAGCGTCACTGGCGGTACGATTGCTGGAACGGGCGCTACCATTGGCTGGAAAGCACCCGACACCATTGGAAGTTACATCCTTACACTCATTGTTAGCGACGCAACCAATAACCGCGATGCCGCCACTTTACAACTCAAAGTCGTCCCTGAAATTAATCGCGCGCCTAAGATTTTAGAAATCCGAAAAAGCCGTGCTTACGTGGCTCCCAGCGGCAATGTAGAATTTTTTGCAAACGCGAACGATCCCAACGGCGACGCGCTTATCTACACGTGGAGCGCGACGGGCGGCAGCATTTCCGGCACGGGCAACACGGTCAATTGGACGGCTCCAGCCAATGAGGGCATTTTTCAAATTAAAGTAGTGGTCACAGATGATAAGGGTTTGTCCGCGGAAGCGACGACTTCTATTTTAGTAAAAGTGTACCCTGAAATTCCAATGCCGATAAGTTTAATTGCGCACTATCCTTTTTCTGGCAATGCGAATGACGTGAGTGGTAATCAACTGCACGGCTCGGCGAGCGGCGCGCGATTGACCAATGATTTTATAGGAAAGCCCACGAGTGCTTACTTTTTTGATGGAATCAATGACAATATCAGTGTGCCGAGTAATCCATTATTAAATTTTCAAGATGCGATTACAGTCAGTTGTTGGATAAAAGTGCAGCAATTGCTTGATAGAGAGCAATTTGTGGTGTCCCACGGCAGTTGGCAAAATCGTTGGAAAATTTCCATTACACCTGAACGTAAAATTCGCTGGACGGTTAATAGTCTGACCACAATACGCGACTTGGATTCGGAACTCGCTATTGCAAAAGACAGTAGTTATTACGTGACCGCTACTTATGATGGCAGAATTATGATGCTTTATGTAAATGGCGAGCTACAAAGTTATAAAGAAATGACCGGCAAAATCCGCACAACTAACCTGAATCTCCTCATCGGACAAATACTACCAACCGACCAAGCTTACAATTTCAGTGGCACGATTGATGAAGTAAAAATATATGACAACACGTTACCACCGGAATCTGTAAAAAATTTATATCAAAATTTAATAACTGCTATCAAAGATATTCACAAAGAAAAAATAACATTACAAGTATCCCCGAATCCAGTTACTGACCAACTCACGATTCATTTACCTGTAATATCAGATGCGAATGCTATATTGACTATTTACAACATAGAAGGAAAATTAATAAAAACGGAAAAAATAAATACACTTTCAACGATACAACTAAATGTGCAGGATTTGCAAGGTGGAATGTATACCATTATTATTAGGTCGGAAAAAGTATTTGGAGTAACTAAGTTTGTAAAAAGGTGATTTGGTTGATGGGTTGATAGGGTGATTCCCGCTGCGGTTAAACGGTCTGAACTGTGATGTATATGATTTTTGTGATTGTTATGATTCGCATAACGCTCTGCGCCCTCTGCGCCTCTGCGGTTAAAAAGTTGAAGTGTTGAGGGAAAAAACTTTGCGTCCTCTGCGAAAACCTCTGCGCCTCTGCGGTTAAAAAGTTGAAGTGCCGAGCGAAAAAACGCTGCGTCCTCTGCGAAAACCTCCGCGCACTCTGCGGTTAAAAAAATGCTTTGAGGGCTTCAACTTTAGTTGAATATTTAAAACGGAAATAATAAAACAACATTTATAAACTATTTAAAACCAAGTTGTTATGAAACTATCTATACGGAGAATTTTTTATCTCCTTTTGTGCTGGCTCACGGCTTCTATCGGAGCATTGCAGGCGCAGGACACCGTGGCGTACTACCCATTCGCTGGGAACGTACTCGACGCTTCAGGTTTGGGACACAATGCCACCGTGAATGGCGCGACCCTTACCCAAGACCGCTTCGGCAGAGCCAATCAAGCGTTTAAATTTGACGGCAAGCAAAGTTACATTCAAGCGGCAAATGCGGCAGAGTTAAATTCTGACTTCACGACCGTGAGTTTTTGGATACGCGTGGACACGCTGCCCGCACAAGGCGAGGCATTTTTGCTATCGTTTGGCGGCTGGCAGGAGCGCTGGAAAGTGTCGTTGCCCGGTCACGGCAAGCTCGTTTGGTCTACCAATAGTGCTTCCGGCATTTCCGATATGGACGCTGGCGATGCCAACGCGTTGACCGCAGGCGTGTGGAAACACCTCGCTTTTGTACACGATGGCGCGAAAGACCGCATTTACATCAATGGCGTGCAAGTGGCGGAAAAGAATGTAACGGGCAAATTAAATAGCACCAATCGTCCGCTGGGCATTGGGTACAATCCGATTGACAACGGCAATTATTTCAACGGCGCGTTGGACGAAGTGTTGATTTTCAGCGGTGCGCTTTCGGCGTCACAGATTGCAGCATTATACACGGCTCAAAACACTGCGCCCGCAGTCACACCGGCACTCGTGGCTTCTTATACTTTCACTGGCAATACTTCTGACGCGACCGCTTTTGGCAATTATGCGACAGCAACTAACACAACGGCTACGACTGACCGCTTTGGCTTTGGCAATCGCGCCTATGACTTCAACGGTACGTCTTCCAAAGTGGAAGCACCTAATTCTTCACAATTAAATTCTGATTTTACGACGGTTAGTTTTTGGGTGAAAGTGGATAAATTACCGGCACAGGGCGAAGTATTTCTGCTATCGTTTGGTGGCTGGCAGGAGCGTTGGAAAATTTCGTTACCTGACCACGGCAAGCTCGTTTGGTCTACCAATAGTACCTCCGGCATTTCCGATATGGACGCTGGCGATGCCAATAAACTTGCGCCGGGCGTATGGAAACACGTGGTGGTGGTGCACAACGGCGCACAAGACAAAATCTTTATTGACGGCGTATTGGCAAGTCAGAAAAATGTGACAGGCACACTAAAATCTACTACCAAACCTTTAGGAATTGGCTACAATGCAGTAGATGGAGGTGGCAATTTCGATGGTGCGTTAGATGAGATTCAAATTTATAATTATGCGTTGACGGATGCGCAGATTACAACTTTGTACACCACACAATCCACTTCTACGGCGGCTCCGACGGATATAGTGGCTGCTTATAATTTTTCTGGCAATGCAAATGATACCACCCAATTTAAAAATAATGGCGTGGTGGGTGGCGCTACTCCGACCACGGACCGCTTTGGTTATGCGTCGAGCGCGTATCGTTTCGATGGCAATGATTCGATTTTGGTAGCCAATTCTATCCAGTTAAATTCTGATTTTGCGACCGTTAGTTTTTGGGTGAAAGTGAACGCATTACCTGCACAAGGCGAGGCGTACATTCTATCCAATGGTGGCTGGCAGTCTCGTTGGAAAATCTCGTTACCGAATCATGGCAAGCCAGTTTTTACGACGAATAGCACCTCTGGCATTTCAGATATGGATTCTAACAGTCCGCTTCCTGTTGGGCAATGGCGGCACGTCGTGATGGTGCACAACGGCACGCAGGACAAGATTTTTATAAACGGCGCCTTGGCGAATCAAAAAAATGTGACCGGCGCATTGAATGACACGGGTATGCCATTTAGCATTGGGAATAACCCAATTGACGGCGGCAATTATTTCAATGGCGACTTGGATGATATTCAAATTTACAACCGCGCCCTCAGCGATGCAGAAGTGACGGCTTTATATACGGCTCAAAATCAAGCACCTGTCTTCACCGGAGATTTAGTTGCAAATTATACCTTTGCAGGCAACGCCAATGATGTCACGCCTTTCCATAACAATGCAACGGTAAACGGCGCACAATTAAGCAAAGACCGTTTTAATCGCTCGAACCAAGCGTACGAGTTTGATGGTACAAATGATGTAATTATTGCAGCGAACTCGCCACAATTGAATTCCGATTTTGCAACCGTAAGTTTTTGGATAAATGTAGATGAATTACCGGCACAAGGTGAATCGTATTTGCTGTCATTCGGTGGCTGGCAAGAGCGCTGGAAAGTTTCAGTACCAAATCATGGTAAAGTGGTTTGGACGACCAATAGCACGTCCGGTATTTCAGATATGGATGCCGGGGATGCGAATGTGCTTCCGACCGACCAATGGCGACACGTCGCATTTGTACACAATGGTACGCAGGATAAGATTTTCATAAGCGGCGCAAAAGTAGCAGAAAAGAACGTGACCGGAACTTTGAAAAGTACCACTCGACCATTAGGCATTGGCTATAATCCAATTGATACCGCTAATTATTTCAATGGCAGCTTGGATGATATTCGAATCTTCAATCGCGCCCTCACAGATGCAGAAATTGCGGCATTGTACGCGGCTCAAGTAACCGAACCGCTGACTACCGACAGTATCGCACCAAATGCACCACTTAATCTGACCGCTTCTGTGAATTTCACAAACGTGACGCTTAATTGGCAGCCTGCTACGGATAATGTCGGAGTCGTTTCTTACAATGTTTTCCGGGATTCTGTAAAAATAGGAACTACAACAAGTACGACTTTCGCGGTACAAAATCTTGCAGCATTGACCGACTTCGTTTTTGGCGTGTCAGCAGTGGATTCTTCTGGTAATGAATCGGCTATCACGACCGTGCGTGCTACTTCTGGCGAGGAATCAACACCTGACGTAACTGCGCCTACCAAGCCCGGCAACCTCAAAGCAGATGCGGGTTCAAGTTCGGTCGTATTATCTTGGGATGCTTCTACGGACAACCGTCGCGTGGCAGGTTATGTCGTGCTGGTGGATGGCGAGATTTTTGATACGCTGTCCAATACAGCTACCTCCATTTTCGTCGGTGGTTTGGATGCAAGAACGGCTTATACCTTTGAAATATACGCTTTTGACGCGGCTGGCAATGAATCTGATATTGCAGATATTACAGTACAAACGAAGGCAGAATTGGTGACCAGCGAGCCGGGTTTGGTGGCTTGGTATCCTTTTGAAGGCAATGCCAATGACGCTACGCCATATGCCAATCATGGTAGAATCGGTGGGAATCCAATATTTGAAACCGTACAAAATCGTCCACAATCAGGCGGCAGAGCTATTAAATTTGATGGCGACCGCGACTCGGTTTTGGCAAATAATGCGGTTCAATTGATTTCCGATTACACAACGGTTAGTTTCTGGATTCGGGTAGATAGCACCAACACCGCAGATGCGGAAGCGTACGTCTTAGACTTCGGTCACTGGAGCCAGCGTTGGAAAATATCTTTGCCGCAGCACACGCGCATCGTTTGGACCACCAACAGTAAGAATGCTCAATTTGACAACGCCATTGTGGATATGGACAGCAAAGACGGCAATGAACTCACGAGAGGTTTTTGGTGGTATGTGACTATGGTACACGATGGTACAAATAACATTATTTATGTAGATGGCGTGGAAGTGAACCGTCAGCCGGCACCAGGTACACTCAACAGCACCAACCGTCCATTGGGCATTGGTAACAATCCGATTGATGGTGGCAATTATTTTAACGGCGCGTTGGACGAATTGAAAATTTACAACAAAGCCCTCACTGCTGCTGAAATCGCAAAATTGTACAATACCGGTACTACTGGTTTGGACGATTATCTGACCGAAGAATTGCAAAAATTATTGAAAGTCGTTTATCCGAATCCGGTGCAAGACCAATTGTTTGTAGAACATTCCTTGGATGGAAAACAAGCGTTGCTCCTGCGCGTATTCGACTTGAGCGGTAAGCAAATAGATGCGATTCAATACGACAAAGGTGAAATTCCAGCGGGTAAATTTTCTATCAATACCAGTCGCTATGCGGAAGGCACGTATTTGTTGAATTTCGTATTAGACGGTAAGAGCCTTGGTGCTGTGAAGATTATTAAAGAATAAAATAGACATGATATAAAATCCTTTTTATAACCGCATTCTCCTTGTTCGTCTGGGGAGAATGCGGTTTAAAAAGTTGATTGTTTTGATAAACTCACCTAAGTAAACAAGTAAGCATATTTAAATAGCAATTTATTTCAATTAACTTTTTAGAATTCAATCACTTACAAACTTTGCGTCTTTGCGCCTTTGCGTGATATTTTAAAACACATATTATTCTATCCAATCCATTTAAAGCCTATATCACAATGTCTAATCTGGTAAATAGATTTGACCAAAATCCTATTCTTACTACGCAAGCTATTCAGCCAAGCCACGCAGGGCTGATCGTAGAATGCGTATTGAATCCCGGCGTTTTTACATTTGAAAATAAGACGTGGCTGCTCCTACGCGTAGCCGAGCGACCGATACAAAAAGAAGGCATGGTCTCTTTTCCCGTCATGCAAGAAAATGGCAGCCTGAAAATTATAACTTTTGAAAGAAACGACCCCGATTTGGATTTATCCGATTCCCGTTATGTGCGGTACAAAAACGTGACCTATCTTTCTACTATTTCGCATTTGCGATTGGTATGCAGTGACGATGGCGTTCACTTTTACGAACCCAAAGACCGCCCTTCTAAACTATTCGGTAACAGCGCGTTAGAGACATTTGGGATTGAAGATTGCCGAGTCAGTTTTTTTGAAAATACCTATCATCTCACTTACACCCAAGTATCCGAAAGCGGCGTAGGTGTGGGTCTAATTCGCACAAAAGACTGGAAAAATTTTACACGGGAAGGCATGATTCTACCGCCACACAACAAGGATTGCGCGCTTTTTGAAGAAAAAATAAATGGAAAATATTACTGCTTACATCGTCCTTCGGGCATTGATTTGGGTGGTAATTTTATTTGGCTCGCCGCTTCTCCCGACCTCCTGCATTGGGGTGAACATCGTTGCATCTTACACACCCGACCCGATATGTGGGACAGCGCGCGCGTAGGCGCAGGTGGAGCGCCAATTAAAACCGAAGAAGGCTGGCTCGAAATTTATCATGGCGCAGATTATAGCAATCGCTATTGTCTTGGTGCGGTATTGTTGGATTTGAAAGAACCCTGGAAAGTGCTTGCCCGCTCGTATGAGCCACTTTTAGAACCAACCGCAGCTTATGAAAAACACGGCTTTTTTGGCAATGTCGTTTTCACAAATGGACATATCGTGAATGGCGACGAAGTCACATTATATTATGGGGCTTCGGATGAGGTGATTTGTGTGGCTACGTTGTCTATTGAAAATGTGCTGGCAGAGTTGAAGGTTGGGATATTTTGATATTGAGATAGTTAGGATATTTGCTGCACGATATTTTGTCTGAACTGTGATTTTATATGATTGATTATTATGATTTTACCTTGCGCCCTCTGCGAAAATCTTTGCGCCCTCTGCAGTTAAAAAAATGCTATATGGGCTGCCAACTATCTGAACCATGATTTATAGGATTTTTGGGTTGGCATGATTCGACCTTGCACTCTCTGCGTTTAAAAAAAAATGTTGCGAGGGAAAAATCCGCACAAATCCGCTGTATCCGCGTCATCCGCGTTCCAATTATGCGATACGAGCTGAGAAAAGTGACGGAGAGAAAAAGTGACCAAGCGAAAAAATATCTCAATATCAAAATATCCTAACTTCACGTATGTCTACTTTTTTCATAAAGATTCTACAAGAAGCCGCCGCCCTCGGCTGGATAGATTGGACGGTGACCGTCACAGCGCTCGTGTACGTGGTGCTGGCAGCGCGGCAGAATGTGTGGTGCTGGGTATGGGGCATTGTAAGTTGTAGTTTGTGGGCGTATGCGTCGTTTTTTTTTTATAACCTTTGGCTGGATGCTTTACTACAAATTTTTTATGTGGTGATGGGTTTTGTAGGAATATATCGGTGGATGGGGAGAAAGGGTGATGGGGTGACAAGCAGTCAAATAACTGAAAACCAAGGACTTCCGATTACGAAACTCACGTTGCAGCAACACTTTTTTATAATCATTGGCGGATCGCTCATTGCGCTACTTTTTGGCTACTTTTTCGATATTTATACTCCGGCAGCGGCGACGTATTTGGATGCATTTGTAACGATTTTCTCAGTTATTACAACTTTTATGCTGGTGCAAAAGAAATTGGATAATTGGCTGTATTGGGTGGTGATAGATGCGGCGAGTGTGTATTTATTTGGTTCGCGGGGTGCTTATTTGTTTGCTTTTATTATGATAATTTATACGATTATTGCAGCAAATGCTTTTTTACAATGGCGTAAAGAATGGCACAGCTTGGCATAAAATCCGCGTTATCCGTGTCGTACCTGCCTGTGCGTAGCCGCTCTAATTGATTATCAGCTTATTATGCGTTGGTTAATGGTCAATTATAAATGATCAATCACTTATTACACGGTACTGAAATTATAATTACCTTTAATCACTTTAACAAATCATTATTCGATTAATGAATTAAATGATACCACCCAATAAATGTCAAACACCCTGCTATAAAACCCAAAAAAGCCAGCCAAGCTATGTTGCGCAAATACCAGATAAAGTCAATTTTTTCCAAGCCCATTGCTGCTACACCTGCTGCCGACCCAATGATAAGAATGCTTCCACCAGTACCTGCCGAAAAAGCGATGAAATGCCAAAGCTCCGCATCCATCGGTTCATCATACATTCCCATCACCGCCGCTACCAAAGGCACATTGTCAATAATGGCAGACAGCAAACCAATCAAAATAACTACGATTTCTTCACTTGGAATGGCGGCTTGCAAATTTTCAGCTGCCTGATGCAGCAAACTCACTGCCTTTCCATCCGCATGAAAAACGGCAATTGATTCCAGCGAAGCAATCGTCAATAAAATACCTGCAAAAAACAAAATGCTGGACAATTCAATCCGCGACAACGCATGGCGTACCGAAAATAACCGCCGTCGTTCTTCATTAAAATTTTCCTCCGGATGCACATATTCGGACACCAACCAAGTAACGCTCAAACCAAATAAAATGCCCATGTAAGGCGGTAAATGCGTAATAGTCTTGAAAATTGGTACAAAAATAAGCGCTCCTATACCTACTAACAGCATCAGCCGGCTCGTGAGCAAACCCTCTTTGGAAGACCGCTCTTCGGCAGGAAAATTGCCTCGAAACTCTTTTCGCAACAGCACCAGCGACAACGGAACCAGCAACGACACAACAGCCGGCAAGTATAAATTTAGAATCAACGGACCAGTAGACACTTTTTTACCAATCCAAAGCATCGTAGTAGTTACGTCTCCAATAGGCGACCACACGCCACCGGCATTGGAAGCGATAATTATTAAACTGGCAAACCAAAGTCGGTCATTTTTATTACTAACTAAACGGCGTAGTAAAGAAATCATTACAATAGTAGCTGTCAAATTATCTAAAACGGCAGAGAGAAAAAACGCTAAAATGCAAATGAGTGTGAGCAGTTTACGTTTGCTGCGGGTCGTAATCCGATTGGTAATTACTGAGAATCCCTGATGCAAATCTACCAATTCTACAATAGTCATCGCGCCGATGAGAAAAAGAAGAATTTCTGCAATTTTTCCAGTATGATGTAATAATATGGCTGTTAAACCTTCGTAATAAACTTCATGTTCCACACCTTGGCTAGTAAATAACTGACCGTCTGTGTCTATCATCGGTACATGTCCGATAGCAATAAGTGCCCAACAAATCGTACCCGTCAAGAGCGCAGGCACCGTTTTATCGAGCCGAAGTGGATGCTCAAATACAATGAATAAGTAACCGACCAAAAAACAAAGTACAATTACGGCGACCATTTTATGTTACATTTTAAAATGCCAAAATTAAAAATTTGCTGCAAGATAACCTTTTAGCCATTCTATCACTGCATTTTATTTAAACAAATGTTCATTTGATCCGTTTTATTAACTTATTAAAATATTGATTATCAAATAATTGTAGAGACATCTAACGATAAATCAGGGTATTAAAACGGAACGAAAATATGGATGAATGGTTAAAATATTTGGGCTACGTAGCTGGAGCGCTCACGACTGGCTCGCTGATACCGCAAGTCGTCAAAACTTTTCGGACGAAAGAAGCGGATGATGTCTCTTTTACAATGTATATTATGTACCTGAGTTCTACGATATTATGGATTGTATATGGCGTTTTGAAAGAAGATTGGTCTATCATTGGTGCCAATGCAATAACTTGCTTGTTAAATATAGGAATGGTAAGCATGAAAATAAAATACGGTAATAGAGGGTGAAGGGGTCATAGGGTGATGCCTTAGCAAGTTTTTAATTGTTTATGGAAATAGTTTTTAATAAAAAAGATTGAAAACTCTCAGCGGGGTGAAATAATTTTATAATATGGATTGGATAGATGTTTTAGGTTTAATAGCTGGTACCGCTTCCACCATCATGGTGGTGCCGCAAATTTTAAAAATATGGAAAACGAAAGATGCGGGGGATGTGTCGCAGCGAATGTTTATCATGGCGAGTATTGGCGTGGCATTGTGGCTGGTATATGGTATTTTTAAGCAGGATATTGCATTGATGGTGACTAATAGTGTCGGCTTATTACTGAATGTTATTTTGCTTATTTTAAAATTTCGATACAAGAAAAAAGCTGCACCTGCGGGATAGGACACTGATTTTTTATGATATTTATGATTTACACTAATCACTAATCACCATTCACTAATCACCATTCACTAATCACCATTCACTAATCACCA
>CAZJXN010000033.1:0-38574 GCA_964549655.1 uncultured Saprospiraceae bacterium | reverse complement strand
CTTCTGGCTATAAATATTTGGGTAGGTTTATCATTCGGATAAAATAGGAGGGCTCTTCTGAAATTAGAAATCGCGTTGTCGAAGTCTTTTTCGCGATAAAATTGCAAGCCGTTGGAATACAATCCTAAAAACAATTCCTCTCGCTTGGAAAGTCGGTGATCAATTTTATTTACAATGGTATAAATGGTTTCCTTATTTTGTCTTCCCTGCACCATTATAGAGTCAATTTCCCGGCAAATAAAAGAAGGCGCAATCGCTCGAAGCGTACTTTCACAGAGGAGAATATTCAAACCATAGACTTTTGTAAGACTTTCTAATCTGGAAGCTAAATTTACGGAGTCGCCAATTACCGTGTGTTCAAATCTTTTTTCAGACCCAATATTACCAGATATTACATTGCCGGTGGCTATTCCGATACCCAATTGATAATCAAATTGACCGGCGGCAAACTGCCTATCTGCGAATGCCCTTTTAGTCTGGATATTTTGCCTTTGAAGTACCGGGCTTCTCGATAGCGTCAGTTGATATATATTTATTATATCAGAAGGAATTGATTCCGTCTGAGCATAGAGGGAGGCATACGCCAGCAACGTAAGTCCAAATGAAAGTAAACATCTCAAAATCATGGTGATTAAGTTTTAACTTTCCGCAAATTTGTTGAGCATCCGACTAAATCTGGCGCCTGCCTGACCAGTGTGACTTAGCACATTGATATTGATTTCATCTACCTCATCCTCAGGCACTCCATATCCCAATCTACCAGTTGCCTTTCTAAGACGATCCGACAAGAATAGCGCGATGGAGTAATAAAAGCGAGCAGCGAATACGGTATTCACTTCCATATACTGCTTGACCCGCTCCAGAGAAATGCTGTAGGATAGAAAGGAAATATTCATGACTCCGCTTAAAAAATCTTATACCAATTTCAATAAATAGAGACGTATCTTTCGTTACATAACGCTCTATTTTTCAATGCCTTCTGGCATCTGACTTCTAGAATGGTATTACTATCACCAAGTTGTGACTGGCGGGAACGGGAGCGGGTAAATATCTGGTGGAAAAGGAGGAAAACAGCCATCAATAATCCCAATTGGGTAGACCCCACCAGCCACTAATTCCAATTCACTATCCGTCAATTCTACATCATCTAAATCCACTTGAGGTGGGATGTTTAGATAGACCACATCGGGGTTGCTCTGGTCGTACGCCGCCAGTGTTTTACCCTTAGGCAACGCTATCTTTTCACCCGTCAATTTCTCAATGGAAGTAATCGGGTCAGCGACCAGTGCTTTTTTGAAGTCATCATCTTGCCAAGCCTTGGAAATAACTTGCTGCATCATTTTTTGTTCTTTTGTCAATTCCATGATAAATAATTTTATTGATTAATGAAATAATTACAGCATAATATTAACTGCAATCTCATAGATGTTTTTGCCAAAAAAGCTGACAAGTAAGTAAGTTATTGACTATTTATGCGAATATCGGGTTAACCCCGAAGGGGTGATATATTTATAGATAATTGACAATCAACGAGTTTTGAACCCCGACGGGGTGACACATTATACGTAAATAGTGTCACCCCGCTGGGGTTCAAAGTAAATTTTGTCGGTTTTTTTATAAATATGCCACCCCGTCGGGGTTAATTCCATTCATTTGAAGGAGTTTTTGACCATTTTTAACCCGATATTCGCATTATTTATAATTGTACATTGACACCGTATAATAAAGGGATAAATCAGACCGATTAACTATTTTGATGTGACGATTATTTGGGTCGCACTAAGTCAGTAAGGCAGTTTAAAATTGGCAGCCAGCAGACACTCAAAATATTGACAAACGATAGCTTAAATTAGATTTATTTTATAATTTAAATCACTGCCTGTCAATGTATTGAGTGACTACCAACTTAAAACTGCTCCCTTACTAAAAATAGGTTTTGGAAATGTAGAATCGCGGGAGGGATGCAACGGGGAAGTGTGTAGCACCGATTACGTCATGTGGCAGAAGAGCCAACTTATAGGTAGGATAGTTTTAATCGGCGACTGTCCCGATAGCTGTTGGGGACGATGGTATCTCACACGACATCATTCATTTTATTTAATTCCAGTACCGTTCTGCCACCTTCGGAGTAATACATCGGGGCAAATTGTACATCACACAATAAATCGGAGGCGGAATACGAGCTATTGACGTGTACATTTTGCGCGAAGGTTTCGTCATAGCCTTGAATTTGTATTAATATTTCCGCTTGGTCTTTCAGCAATTTATCCTTTTGTTTTTGATGCAGCGGGCTATTTTCATCTATCAGGTGCACGATGGTCCAATTGAGTGGAAAGAGCGTCACTTCCTTGCGTTCGAGCGTAAGCAATTGGAAACGGCGCTCCTTACGACCATTCTGTTCTTCCAACCAAGAATATAATACTTTTACTTCCAGATTAATAATTTTATTATTTCTTTTATTTACAATCCGAAATTGTAAACTTGGTTCGCCTGTGCTTCTATGTTTAGTAATAAGTGCATTTTTACTAAATAGAATTTGTGCACGCGGTTTGGAAAAGCGTGCAAAAAACAGACCGGTAGACAACGCAAATGAAATATTCCCAACCAATGCAATAATACTTGACATGATATGTGCCGCTATACCCTTTGGAGCCATCGCGCCGTAGCCAACCGTTGTAAATGTCTCAATACTAAAGAATAACGCCTGTTCAAAATTTTGAATAAAATTTCCGGGCTGAATGCCTGCTACATTTTCAACACCCAACAAAACAATGATGACTCCAAAAATTGCATTTACAGTGATATAATACGAGAGAATCAATAGAAAAAAACGACCCCAACTCATCTCCACTAAAGATTGGTAAGGCGACCACGTGCGCAAACCCGTGCGTAGCACGTTGAGCGAGCCATTTGGATTGATGAGGCGTTCGCCTTGCACGCCGACGCGATTGCCCAGTCCAAAATCATCAGGTACGGGGCGGCGTTTGCCAAGCAGATTGGGGAAGCGGCGGTCGTAGCGTTCAATGGACATATAAATGTACTAATATACTGATTTTCTAATGTAATGGTTTGCTAATTAATCTGGTGACGCCAAAGTCATCAGATTAATTAGCAAATAGCATTACTCACTTGCAGCGGGTAATTCGATTCTTAAAAACGCCAGTTTGCGGATAGCATAAAAAATGTTGAACGGCTCAATTTCAATGCGATTGCCAGCAATCAACAAGGATTTTGCTTTTTCTTTAATACGCGGATACAGCCACTCCACCACTTTGTCAATGGATTCATTTTCGCCAAAAGTCAGGTACATTCTAATAGATTCTTGATAGCCAATGCTTCTGCCCTGGTGGTCTTCATCCATGACGATAGACGCTTGCGTGTCGGGAATTTTATATTTATCACCAAATTGCAGCCAACGGTAGTGCGTACCAAACAATTGATATTTCAAATCTTTATCCGTTGTAACGACTTCAATTTTCAATTTATTGGCAGCAAAGACGGCGTGGGCATTCATAAAATCCTCGCCATCCATGCGCGTGAAGCCAGTGTTGGCAGACTTTCCAGAGAGGTGGGTTTCAATTTTTGCAGCGAGGTCTTCGATGAGTTGAAAACGCTCGGTCGCCATTTCGCGCACGGTTTCATCCTCAAATTTTTCAAAATTATCGGGATGATATTTAGCACGCAACTCGCGGTGAATTTTCTTTAATTGCTCTAAATCTAACGCTTCCAGCGGCACACCAAAATATTTTTCAATCGTAGTTTTATCTTTTTCCGAGAACATAGTGGGATTTTTTATTTGGAAACAGCGCGAACGGGAAATTGGTTACAGCCCTCACTCCCGCACCAACCGAAATCCAACGAAGCTGGTACTATTTGCAATACCATACGCTCGATTGTCAGGGCGACAGTATTCTTCACCGCCCGTCCAGCCGCCGCCGCGTGCAATGTATTCTTCTCGACCCGGATACAAATCATTACACCATTCCCACACATTGCCATTCATATCATAAAGTCCGAGTTCATTCGGTTTTTTCTGTCCAACGGGATGGGTTGTGTCGTACGAATTTTGATTATACCAAGCCACTTCATTCACATTATTACTTCCATAATAGGCGTATTTTTCACTCAAATTTCCGCCACTTGCTGCGAACGTCCATTCTGCTTCGGTCGGGAGGCGATACGTTTTAACCGTTTTTTCACTCAGCCATTTGGCATAAGCCACTGCATCATTTCTACTTACAAAAATAACAGGATTATTATATTCATTAACTTGTAATTTTTCACCTGTCACCTTACATTGCCAATTAATTTTTTGATTTTCTAAATAAACGGGCGCATCATTTTGCCAAATCACGACCTGACCACTTTTATCGGCGTCGGTTTGGTATTGAGTATCCTCTATAAAATCTTTAAATGCTGCAACCGTTACTTCCTTTTTTCCAATGTAATAATCGCCAGAAGGACTGCTATTTACCAAAATCATTTCCGGTTCTGAAATGTCTGATTCTTGTACAGATGGCTCTGTTATTACTTGATCTGTCATTACTTGATTCGCGGGATTTTCAGCAGGTTTCCAAGGTTTAAAAATAAAAATAGCGACCAAGGCAATTACTAAAAGTCCTGTAATAATATATGGTAGGTAATTACTTTTTTTAGCATTCGGAATTACATTACTTTGAGTATCAACCCTTGTATCAAAATCCTTCGTATCCAACAAATCAATCAATTGAATCAGCCGCTCCCGAATTTGATTAATCGCCAACCGAAATTGCTCCTCCGAAATAATACCTTTTACATCATTTAATTTCAATTGATTAAAATCCGCTTCTAATTGCAAAAAAGCATTATACTTCGGCGATTCGGCAGGTAATAACAATTTGATGGATTCAAGTGCAGCAGCGATGCCATTTTCGCCCGTGACGAGCTGTTTGAGTTGGAGTTTTTGAGTGGATAGGTTTTGCATTGGTGAATGGTGTTCAGCATAGTAAGGAGTAAATATAGGGCTTTTCTTTTTTGAGATACTGGCGAGCTTCAGTCGCCGCGCCCGTATTTCATTCGGCGACTAAAGCCCGCCGATACAAATCTACCTAAAAAATCACCAATCTTCCCACATCCAAAATGGGTACTTTTGTGTTTCTCTTTTGCTTTTGTCTAAATAAAACAGTTAGCAGTAGGCTATAGGCAGTTTGCAGGGCGGCACACGTTCGGAAAGTCTAAAGTCTATTATCTATTGTCTAAGGTCTCAAAAAAATGATAAAAACAGATATTCTCATTATCGGCGCGGGTCCGGTGGGTTTGTTCACGGTGTTTGAAGCGGGGCTGTTGAAGTTGCATTGTCATTTGGTGGATGCGCTGCCACAGCCGGGCGGGCAGTTGACGGAAATTTATCCAAAGAAACCGATTTATGATATTCCGGGTTTTCCGATGGTACTGGCGGAAGATTTGGTGAAAAACCTGATGGAACAGATTGCAACCTTCAAACCAGGCTTCACGCTCGGCGAACGCGCGGAAACACTCGAACGATTACCAGATAATTCCTTTAAACTCACCACAAATCGCGGTACGACTATCAATGCGCCCGTCATTTGCATTGCAGCGGGATTAGGCAGTTTTGAGCCACGCAAACCGCCGATTGACAACATTGAGCATTTTGAAGACCGAGGCGTGGAATATTTTATCAAAGACCCGGAAGTGTATCGCAAAAAGCGCGTGGTGCTGGCGGGTGGCGGCGATAGTGCGCTGGATTGGACCATTTATCTGGCAGATGTGGCAGACGAGATTTATCTGATCCACCGTCGGCAGAGTTTTCGCGGTGCACCGGATAGCGTGGAGAAAGTGTTGGAATTAAGTGAATCGGGTCGCATTAAGCTCATCACAGAAGCGCAAGTTGTGGGTTTGAATGGCAATGGGAAGCTCAATGAGGTCGTTATTCGGCACGATAAACAGGGCGATTTTACCTTGCCAACCGATCATTTTGTGCCGTTGTTTGGGATGTCGCCAAAACTTGGACCCTTGCAGGAATGGGGTTTGGAATTAAATAAAGACGGCATTTTGGTAAATACGCTGGATTACAGCACGAATATTCCTGGCATTTATGCGGTGGGTGACATCAATTATTATTCTGGTAAATTGAAGCTCATTTTGTGCGGTTTTCACGAAGCGACGCTCATGTGCCAATCTGCATTCAAATACATTTATCCAGAGAAGAAATTGAGTTTTAAATATACGACCGTGAATGGCGTGGAGGGGTTTTAGAAAACAGTAGGCAGAAAGCAGTAGGCAGTTTCTTCACATTTTCATAACAATGGTTAAATAATTTTTTTGATTCAACAAATTGCTTTCGATGTTCGTTATTTGCCTGTATTGATTTTGAAAGTGCTGAAAAATTATATTTTGCTAAAAGTTCTTTTTCAAAGATACTTAGTAAACTATTTTTGATTTTTTAGACGAAAAAATTGGGTGGTATGAAAAATCTATTGTAGATACTTGTATATTCGTATTGATTTTTTTAGAATACATCCAATTGCCGAACTAAACAAAAAAGGGTATGATAGTCAGATCCATGAAGCGCCGATTGTTGCGTGCCCGAATTACTTTGAATCAAACGATTCAAAAAATTTTAGAAATTAATCGCAAGAAAAAAGGGCTCCCGTACGTAAAAAATTTGAAACAAGAACAAGAAGTAATCTACGAAGAATTGAGAGTGCTTAACAAAATCGCCGAACATCAGGCAAAGCTTATCCGACACTACGAAGTGACGCTCGAGGCAGCGCAAAGTTAAATCAACGCAACACTCACTATAACACTATCACTGGTTTTTTACAAGCAGCAGGAACGAAACACTCAGCAGCCTAGGTGGTCATGCCGCCATCTACGCTCAGGGTAGCGCCATTGATAAAGGATGCTTCGTCGGAGGCGAGGAAGAGGTATGCGTTTGCCACTTCTTCCGGCGTTCCCATGCGACCCAGTGGCGTTTTTTCTTCCATCATTTTCAGCAATTTGTCTGGAATGGAGTTGACCATTTCGGTAGCAATGAAGCCCGGTGCAACGGCGTTCACGGTGATGCCTTTTCTACCCAGTTCGCGTGCCCACACTTTGGTCATGCCGATGATGCCCGCTTTGGTCGCCACGTAATTGGTTTGCCCAAAATTGCCATAAATGCCCACTACCGAAGCCGCATTGATGATACGTCCGTAGCCGCGCTCTACCATGTAGCCCTGCACTGCTTTCGTGCAATTGAATACGCCTGTCAAATTCACATCTATTACTTGTTGCCACTGCTCGGCGGTCATCTTGGCAAGCGTTGCGTCGCGCACGATACCAGCGTTGTTGATGAGAATGTCAATCTTGCCGAAATCAGCTATTACTGCGTTTGCTGCTGTTTCCACCGCAGTCAGATCAGTCGTATCCACTTGGTAAAACGTTCCGCCCAGTTCTTGCGCCACTACCCTACCCTTTTCTTCCTTTACATCCCAGATAACAAGCTGCGCGCCTTCTTTAGCAAATAATGCTGCCGTCGCTTTACCAATACCGCTTGCGCCGCCGGTGATGATGGCGACTTTGTTTTGTAATTTGGGCATATCAATTTTTGCGTCTTGTATGTGGTTTTACATAAACTGTTTTTCCTGATTTTGTTTTTCTGTAATGCCCTCTTACATAAGTACTTCCTCCTGAGGAAGAGCTGGAACTGTAGTTTTTTTGTCACTTTTAGTTTTAGCTACGAAAGAGTCACAAAAAGATTTATCTACATAAATACGATTTTCTTGAGAGTTCAAATAATAACAGCCTCCTCTTTCACCCAAAAAATAGTTTCGTGTTATGTCCAAAGTACTTCTTATAATTTTTTCGTAAGAAGTTTTTGAACTGTAATCGTAAAGTCTTTTATATTTTGGTTTATATAGCCAGTACGTTGCTTGCTTACCAAACTTTTTTGTGATTAAATTATTATTAACCTTAACTTTGTAAAAATCACCTTCTGGAATGATAAATAGTAATATACTTCCTATATTTAATTCGGACTCAACAATGCCGTCCGCAGCCGGAGTCCTATATAAGTAATTTTGATCACTTTCTAGTTCTCCCCAAAATGCTGTTTCAGAATCAATATTCTGAGAAGTTTTACACCCAAAAAAAGTAGTAGCTAAAATCAACAGTAGATACATTTTTCTCATTGCATGAATTTTAATTGTTAAAAAAAAATCCGCCTGCGACGCACATAGCCCGCAAACGGATAGCCTTTTCTCATTAGGTCACAATGTAATAAGAAATAGATTACAATACAATAACCTTGTTATTATTTTTCACATTAAACTTTAAACGTCAAACAAGAAAATCCAAACCTCAAACTCTCAAACTTCTCTTCTTCTCCACTTCCGGCAGCAACCCCGCCACAATTCCAATCAACGGCAGAAACGCGCACACTTTAAATACGAATTGAATACTCGTATGATCCGCTAAATTCCCCAGCACTGCCGAGCCGATACCGCCCATTCCAAACGCCAAACCGAAGAATAAACCGGCAATCATTCCAACTTTACCAGGAATTAACTCTTGCGCGTACACAAGAATAGCCGAGAAAGCCGAGGACAAAATCAATCCAATAAACACCGTTAAAATGCTGGTAACCAATAAATTGGAATAAGGCAACAATAAAGTAAATGGCGCAACGCCTAAAATCGAAAACCAAATCACATATTTACGTCCAATACGGTCGCCCACCGGACCCCCGATGAGTGTACCTGCTGCTACCGAAAAAAGGAAGATGAAGAGATGCATTTGCGAGCTTTCGACCGACAATTTAAATTTATCAATTAAATAAAAAGTGTAATAACTTACCATGCTCGCTAAATAAAAATATTTAGAAAATATCAAAACCAACAAAATACTGATGGCAAAAACAACTTTTTTCTTGGGTAATGCATATTCATTATTTACATCAATAATATTATTTTTAGGTTTAATGCGATAGGTATTTTTCTTGTACCAATTGCCAATTACAGTTAATACGACGATTGCCAACAAAGCTGCTAACGAAAACCAAATCAACGAAAATTGTCCATTCGGAACGATGATAAGTGCCGCCAATAGTGGTCCGAGCGAACTTCCTGCATTGCCACCTACTTGAAACAACGACTGTGCAAAGCCACGCCGCTTCCCCGCCGCTACGTGTGCCAGCCGCGATGCCTCCGGGTGAAAAATGGAAGAACCAACGCCTACTAACGCTACCGAACCAATAATCATCAGGAAATGATGGGCAAATGATAACAAAACTAATCCCATCAAAGTCACGCTCATACCAATCGCCAGCGCGTAGGGCTTCGGTCGCCGGTCTACGTAAATGCCCACCAACGGTTGTAATAAAGACGCCGTGAGTTGAAAGGTAAGGGTAATCAACCCAATCTGTGCAAAACTCAATTGAAACGATTCTTTCACTATCGGATAAATGGCGGGAATAAGCGATTGGATGGTATCATTCAGCAGGTGCGAGAAGCTGAGTGCCAAAAGAATTGGTAGAACAGTTTCATTTACAACGGGTTGCGTGGTTTCAATCGTTGGTTTGGCGACGGGTGTTTGCGTTTCCATAAAAAAATCGCTTTTAAGAATCTGAAAATTACGATAACATTGCTTCCAGCGCAAGAGTTCGTATACGATCAAAATTTATACCTATTCATATTAAAATATAACAGAATAAATTCATAGGTACTGGTTCGAGTCTCTGACTTGAACATAATATCAGAACGTCTCCTTCGGTCGCCATAGGCTGCGCCATCGCTAAAGCTAAGGCGACACGCGGTTGCCGCAGGCGATGCCTCACACGTAGCAACTACTTTAAATAACTTAGTTCACAATGTATTTCTACTCACCAAAATATTCTTACAAATACATTTACACTCCAAAGTATAATAATCGTTCCAACCGCAAAAAACATTTTTTTGGTGGGTAATTTTCCGACTAATCGTGCCGCAATCGGTGCTGCAATTACACCGCCAATGATGAGCCCCAATATAACTTGCCAATGCTGCACGCCCATGACGGAAAGAAAAGTAAGTGCACTTGCCAGCGTAACGAAAAATTCTGCAAGTGCCACGGAGCCAATGACATAGCGCGGTGTTTTTCCTTTCGTGATAAGCGTTCCAGTCACGAGTGGTCCCCAACCGCCGCTGCCAAAGGAGTCCAAAAAGCCACCTGCACCGGCGAGCCAACCCACGTTTTTTACTTTCTTTTTTACTGGATTTTGTTTGAAAGCGCGACTTAAAATGCGAATCCCTAAAATCATCATGTACACCGCCAACAGTGGTTTTACAAATTTTGCGCCATTTCCATCGAGCCACATTAAGAGCAATGCACCCGCAATAGCACCCAAAATACCCGGAATAAGTAATATTTTTAATAATTTTTTATTAATATTTCCAAATTTATAATGACTATAACCGGAAGCTCCAGCGGTGAAAATCTCGGCGGTATGTACAGAAGCGGAAATCGCTGCCGGACTAATATTGAGCGTCATCAGACCAATTGCAGAGGTCAATCCATAGCCCATGCTCAACATTCCATCTACCATTTGTGCCAAAAAACCAACGACGAGAAAGCCCCAAAATGCAGGTTCAATTTCCTTGTGCCAACCGGTCGCTACCAATATATTTGCCAATACCAGTAGTCCAAAAGCGACCATTGCGATTGTTGCAATCCGTTTCCAATGCTTCGCATTAATTCCAATCGTATCCTTTTCATTAATAGCCAGCGAGCGCGTCAACCGATTGAGTGCCTTGACTTTATAAGCAAAATTGCCATTCAGTCTGCCTCGAATCGTTTGCATATTTTGCAAAACGCTATCCAATTCATTTGGTAATAATTCTTGAAAAGTCTCTTTCAGTCGTTTGGCAATGGTGGGAGATTTTCCATTTGTAGAAATTGCAATTTTTAGATCACCTTTTTGTACAATAGAACTTAAATAGAAATCGCATAAATCGGGCGTGTCTGCAACATTCGCAAGAATATTACGGGATTCGGCGAGTATTTTAATAGAACGATTTAATTCTTTATCATCTGTTGCAATAATTACAAATTGTTTGTTATTTAAATCGTCCGATTCAAAAGATTTTTCTATCAATATTACATTTTCAAAATCAGCCGCAAACGTGCGAATTTCTTCTAAAATGCTTTCTCCCACGAGCGTCAGCCGCGTACGAGGACTGTTATTTAGTATGGATGTAATCTTTTCTAATCCGACATTACCGCCGCCGACGATAAGTAGGTCGAATTGTTCAAATTTGACAAAAATCGGGTAAAGATTATTGGTAGAAGTAATGTTTTTGTTTGCCGTTGCACTCATAGTTTTAAATTGGAAGATGGGAGGATGAGAAAATAGGAGGATCCTGTTATTCGAAACAAGTTGGGAAGATAAGAAAACGTCAGAAGTGCATCCTCCAATCCTCCCATCTTCTTATCCTCCTTAAGCATGAAAATTGAGTCCGTGCGTCGTCGCTTTCACATATCCTTTCCTGATAGTGAAATCTCCAAATCGTTCTTCTTCAAATCGTTCTTTCGCATACCTTGTAATAATCGGACGCAATTCATTCAAAATATCTGTCTCATCCAGCATTTCTTTATACAACTTATTGAGTCTTTCGCCTTTAAAAGATGCGCCGAGATACAGATTATATTTGCCTAACGCTCGCCCGACCAAACCGATTTCACCCAGATACGGTCTGCCGCAAGCATTTGGACAACCGGTCATACGAATGATAATTTCTTCTTTTTCTAAATTATTTTCAACTAATATTTCATCAATTTTATCAATCAACTCCGGTAAATAACGCTCGGCTTCCGCAAATGCCAGTGAACACGTTGGCAGCGCCACGCACGCAATAGAATTCAAGCGGAGACCCGTTTTATTTAGTTCTGGCAATACTTTATAATGTTCTAAAATAAGCTGAATAATCAGTTTTTTGCTTTCCGAAATACCCCGAACTAGTAGATTTTGATTACCGGTAACCAGAAAATCGCCGTCGTGCATTTCCGCTACGAGGCGCAAGGCGGTTTTCAACTTGTAATCTTCCGTATCTTTCACGCGACCGCCTTCAATAAATAACATTATATTGTGCGTGCCATCCACATTTTGCGACCAGCCAAATACGTCGCCGGAGCGCGTAAAGAGGTAAGGTGCATTGGGTTCCAATTTAAAGCCCATGCGTTTTTCCAGTTCTTCGGTGAAAACTTCCAGCCCAAATTTATCAATGGTATATTTCATCCGCGACAGCTTGCGGTTCTCCCGATTGCCCCAGTCGCGCTGAATGGTAACAATACTTTCAACGGCTTTAATTAAATTTTCTCTGGTCACAAATCCCAAGCGACTTGCCAAGCGCGGATACGTTTCTGGCATTCCAAACGTCATACCCAAGCCGCCGCCTGCGACAAGATTGTAACCAATGAGTTCGCCATTTTTTTCAATCGCCACTAAACCAACATCATTAGAATAAATATCGGTATCATTATAAGGTGGAATGGCAATGGCAATTTTAAATTTTCGCGGCAAATACGTTTTGCCATAAATCGGTTCTTCCTCCGCCTCGATAGGGCTTGCTGCAATTTTGATAGTTTCCGCCTCTTCTTCTTCACTTCCTTCTGTTTTCAACCAGATTTCGTGGTAGGCATTCGTCTTCGGTGTCAAATGCGCGGAAAGTGCTGCCGCATCCTCCAGTGCCTGCGCGTGAATATGCGATTGACTTGGGTTCGGGTTGCACATGACATTGCGATTCACATCGCCACAACCGGCGAAGCTGTCCATCAGCACTTGATTGAAACCTTGAATCGTTTGCTGCAAGTCCTTTTTTAGAATACCGTGCAATTGAATCGCTTGACGAGTGGTCAATTTCAATGTATTGCTGCCATGTTGTTCTGCCAATTCGTCCAATCGTAGCCATTGTTTTGCCGTTGCCACGCCGCCCGGTACGCGAATGCGAATCATAAACGAGTATAAAGGCTCCAATTTCTGACGCTTGCGCTCGCTTTCAATATCGCGGTCGTGCTGCTGATAGGAGCCATGAAATTTGATCAATTGCGTGTCGTCCGCGGCGATGGAGCCGGTGACTTCATCAGCAAGACTTTCCAAGAGCGTACCGCGCAGGAGATTGCTGTTGGTTTTGATGTATTCTACTTCGGATAGTTTTTTTTCGTCAGCCATTTACTTAATATTTACAACTTACACTTGATATTTATAAAACTACTGCCCTCTTTTTCGGATTATTATTGCTTAAGTTTTTTTATTAAATCTTGAGCTTTGTCACTTTTTGTCATTGCCACAAAAAGTAACCAAAAAACGCTAGGCAAATCAAACTCCTCCGTCGAACAGTGATTTGCTGGGCAGCAGCCACTAAGTGTTTCAAAATAAGATACGATTAAACAATTAACTACGTGTTAAAATTAATTGTGCTGATGCATATTCGATAGCTATCGGGATGAACCGATTTCATTTTATTTTATAAATTCCTAAAGGCTATACCGCAGCGTGATGCCATACGTTCTCGGGTCTCCCAGTACGCCTGCGTAGTGACCGGCATTGCCACCTGCTGGTAATAATTGCTCGAAATAATCTTGGTCAAAAAGATTGCGCCCCCATACGAAAAGCGACACGCCTTCGGAAGCGCGGAAGCCTACCTGTGCGTTGAACAGCGCGTAGCCATTGATATTCAAAAATTGCGAAGGCGATGGACTCGAAGAGAACGACGAGCGATAGAATGCGTTGAGTCCAATGAAGAAATCTGCTGTCTTGCTGAATAATTTTACCGCAGTGGAGACTTCGCCACCAGCAGAGCCTGCCCATTTGGAGATGCCCGGAAGTGCACCACCGGAAATATCTTTAAAAGCAACTTGTACACCATCCACAGTTAAACCGGTTTCTTCCAATGGCAGCGGCGCGTTCGTGAATTTTACATATTTGGCTTCGGTGTAGGCAGCAGAGCCGTAGAACGAGAAATGTTTGCCGACTTTAATATTGGCATCAAGTTCCGCACCGCGCACGTTCACTTCTTCAGCATTGGCAATATAGCCTCGATTAACGCCTAATTCAGGGGATTGAACATTGGTTTGGTAGTCGTTAATGTCGGTGTTGTGAATAATCAGATTCAAGGTAAAATTATCAATAAGCGAAGTCTTTATACCAAATTCAAAGTGTCGCACATCCTCTGGTTTGATAACCGCCAGTTCCGTTGCCGGCTTACCGCTAATCGTTGGAAGACCCGCTACGTTCACACCCACCGGCTTGAAGCTGGTAGAATAAGTTGCAAAAGCGTTAATGCGCTTGCTGGGTCTGTATGCCAAGGTAAGCTGATAGGTCACGTTATTCTCTTCGGCATCGGCTACGTAAGATTGGTTGCTATAAACGCCATTTTTAAAACCTTGGAGTGCTACTTTGTCGGCTTGCGTACCGGCATAGGTTGCGGTATCCAGACCACCGAATGTAGTTCTATCGTATAATACATCCTTTTGGTCGTAGTTGTAACGAAGACCAGGCAATACGTGCAAGCCTTTGGCAACCTCCCAATCAATATTAGCGAATGCTGCTGCACTTGTGGATTTAATCGAAGACTTCGTACGGATACCGAATCCCTCAAAAAGACCAGGTGTTTTCCACAACGCACTGGTTGAACCCTGCGAAAAACGCCAAGTAGCCGTACCGGATTCTTCAATTCCAAAAGGATTTGATTTAACTTCTTGGTCAATATAAAATAGACCAACGACACCACTCAGGTTGGAAGAGAACTCACCTGCATACCGAACCTCTTGCGACCAATTGCGATGCGCGGAATAATTATTCGATTTTGCTAACGACTGCAACCCGGTAAAGTCCCGGTCATTGGATGGGTCCCAATCCCAGTAGCGCCAGGCACTGGTGGAGGTGAGTGTACCCGGTCCTAATTTTGTGTCAATATTGAGCGACACTCCACCGATATCGTTGCCCGAATTCCAAGGCGTATCATGGTCAATTTTTCGGTCGAACGCATTTAAGGTTGGCAAGGTATAGTTCAAATCAGCAGTAATAGCATTAAATTGTCGGTACGCTGCCCGCTTGGTCTGCACCACACCCGCAACCACTTGCGCATACCCATCGGGACGCTGGCGAGAAGCATCCGCTGCCAGTGTGATGGAAAAATTATCGGAGGGCGCGAACAACAACTGCGCACGAACGCCGAGGTTATTAATGTCGTTGGTATATTTTCCGGTTCTTATATTTTCAATCACTCCATCGCGCTGGGTGCCAGAGAAAGAGATTCGGGCGGCGAGTTTATCCTTTACCAGTGGTCCAGTGATGGAAGTTTTGGCTTGAACGTATCCATAGTTTCCATAGCTCACTTCAAAATCAGCGCCTGGCGTAAAGCTCGCTTTGCGCGTAGTAATGTTGAAGGCACCCGAAGTAGTATTCTTACCAAACAAAGTTCCTTGTGGTCCGCGCAGCACTTCAATCTGCTCAATGTCAATAAAATCAAGCGTAGCTGCGGCAGGTCGTGCATAATAAACACCATCCACATAGAAACCAACCCCAGGGTCAAGTCCATCGTTGGCGAGTCCGAATGGAGAGCCTAAGCCGCGAATATTGATGCCCGTGTTGCGCGGATTAGACGTATAAAGCTGAAGCGATGGAATGAGTTCTTTCAAACGGTTTACATTAAAAGCGCCCGTTTGTTCGATGAGGGGACCACTCACCACCGAAATCGCAATAGGCACGTCTTGAGCCACCTCTTTACGACGGCGGGAGGTGATAACGATTTCATCCAATACGTTATCAATAGTAAGGATTATTTCCAAAGCTGTATTCTGCGCTTCCGTAATTAAAATTTCTTGCGTTTTATAACCTACAAAGCTAACGCTGAGCGTAAAAGGCAGTTCTTTTTGTGCTGCAATGCTGAATTGACCATTGGAATCCGCAGTTGCGAAAGTGGTCGTGCCTTTTAAAAGTATATTGGCACCCAATACTGATGCGCCCTCGCTATCCCTTATCACGCCTGTAATGACTGCTTCTTGTGCTTGTAACACATTGATATTCAACACAAAAAACAGAACTGTAAAAATAAACGGGTACAGGTTTTTCATGTTGTTGAATTATAAGCTTGTAGATAGATTTAGTGGAATTTAAATCGTTAAAAATGGGACACTGATTTTTTATGATAATTATGGTTTTTTTATGATTTATATTGATTCTCTCCCGCAGATGACGCTGCTTTAAAAATTATCTGCGAAATCCGCGGGAGGCTAACATATCAGTAAACATCTTCGAGGTATCTTCTTTGCTTTTTCAAATTCTTTACATATTCTATTGCTTTTTCTTCATTCAAACCGCTTTCTTTTACAACGACTTGTAATAACGCCGCTTCCACATCCGGCGCTAAGCGATTTTTATCTCCGCAAACGTAGAAATGTGCGCCGTTTTCCAACCAATCAAACACGTCACGGCTGTGTTTTACCAATTTATGTTGGCAATAGATTTTATTGGTTTGGTCGCGAGAGAAGGCTACATTTAATTTCGTGAGATTGCCTGTTTTCAAGGCTTGCAGCCATTCGGTTTGGTACAAAAAGTCGGTCGTAAAATGTGGATTTCCGAAAAATAACCAGCTTTTGCCATCTGCACCTTGCGCCTCGCGCTCCTGCACGAATGCCCGAAAAGGCGCGATGCCTGTACCTGCACCGACCATGATGATGGGCGTGGAAGTATTTTGCGGTATTTTAAAATATTCATTCCGTTCTACAAAAACCTTTACCGATTGTCCAACTATCAGATTATCAGCGATTAAAGTAGAAGCAGCACCCGTTCTTTTGCGACCAAAATTTTCGTAGCGCACGGCTCCAATCGTCAAATGTGCTTCGTCGGGTGCAAAATTCAAACTCGAAGCCAGCGAGTATAAACGCGGTTGCAATTTCTTTAATGTATTTACAAACTCCTGCGCTTCAAACTGTACCGGAAAATCTTTCAATAAATCTGCCACATCGCGCCCATACACGTATTCGCGCAAAGCAATGGGATTAGCTAGTAATTCGGTGAGTTGATTATTGGGTAATTTTTGATTCCACTTTTCTAATACATCTTTTGACAACAAATTCAATTCCAAATCACAGGTTAAAATATCGTGAATTGATTTTTTAGCACTATTCCAATCAATTGATTCCGAATCATTTATATTCGCATTTTTTAAAACCAGCCCAACGAGTTCCGGCGCATTTTCAGGTAAAACCCCAAGTGAATCACCGGGTTCGTATTGTAAATTAGAGCCTTCCAGGGAGACTTCAACGTGCCAGGTTTCCTTGGTAGAGCCGCGTCCGTTTAATTGAATTTTTTCTAAAATCTGTGCTTCAAATGGATTTTTGCGATTGTATTTCGATTCGACAGCTACGCTGGGCTGAGCGATTGCATAAGCGACCGAGCCATTTCCATTCAAACTACCATTTGTATTTTTTGGAACTTCTGCTTCTAATTTTGCTGACACACTTTCTAACCAACGGTCGGTATCTTCTTGAAAATCAACGTCACAATCCACGCGATTGACCAAACGCGTTGCACCTAACTTTTCTAATTGCAAATCAAAATCAATGCCCGTCTGACAAAACTGCACATAACTTCGGTCACCGAGCGCCAACACTGCAAACTTCGTCCCATTCAACTTGGGCGCACGCGCTGAGTGAATGAATTCGTACAACGTTTCCGCCGAAACAGGTGGTTCGCCTTCGCCGTGCGTACTCACGATTGCCAGCAAGATTTTTTCGTCTTTCAGTTTTTTGACCGAATAGTCATTCATATCCACCAAATCCGCCGGAAAGCCGAGTGCTTTTACGCGCTCCACCACTTTTTTTGCAATGCCTTTTCCGTTACCAGTGTGCGAGCCGTATAAAATTGTGACCGTTGGTTTTTCAATCGCAGCAGGCGCTTCCGTTGGCAAGAAAACGGCTTTGTCAGTTTGCTGCGTTGCTGCGTACAAGCCATACAAATAGCCGCTGAGCCAGAGTTTCTGCTGGTCGGTCGTGTCGGAAGTTATTTTTTTTAGTAAATTTTGGTCAACGCCAAAGACGGATTCAAGAGTTTTCACTTTATTAAATTTTGTGTTCAAGTGTTCATGTTTTAAAGTGTTCATGAACACTACTTATTCTTATAAAACTGGTTTATCCCGATAGCTATCGGGACCTAACTCGAACTCTATATCATAGCGTCTCCCGACGCTTAGTAAATGGCTTCTTTAAGCAATTTTTCCACAGTTTTAAATTGTAATCCTACCACTTCCCCCAACACAATCACCGCCGGAGAGCCAACTTTCTCACTTTCAACAATTTTGACAATGGAATCTACCGTTCCAAATACATTTTTCGCTGTTGGTAACGAGCCATCTTGCAGCACCGCTACAGGCAATTCTGATTTTCCGTTTTCTTGAAAAATTTCGACAATTTCAGCCAGTTTATTCAAACCCATCAGCACTACCACCGTTGCATCAGATTGTGCAGCTAATTGAATATCAGGAGATAAGGAGCCATCCGACATCGTAGCTGTCACGACCCAAAAACTACGGCTCAAATTGCGATGCGTCACCGGAATGCCCGCCAAACCCGGCACACCAATCGAACTGGAAATGCCCGGAATATATTCAGTTTCAATGCCTTGCGCTTGTGCGAATTCCATTTCCTCGTAGCCGCGTCCAAACACAAAAGGGTCGCCACCTTTCAAGCGTACCACGTGCTCGTGCGTCTGCGCGAATTCGACAATCATATTATTAATTTCCGATTGTGAATATGATTTATGTGCCCGTCTTTTGCCAACGTATAATTGAATTGCGTCAGGTGCGTGTGCCAGCAATTCGACGTTCACTAAGGCATCATACAGCACCACATCCGCTGATTGTAAGGCTTTTAAACCTTTGAGTGTCAACAACTCCGGGTCGCCGGGACCTGCACCGATTATAGTTAATTTTTTCATTGTGTTCTTGTGTTCCGCTCTCCCGCACCTCTAACTCCGAAGGAGAACCTCCACCCGCGAAAGCGAGTGTTTCATTAAAAATTAATCGTTAAAAATTCAAAATTATGATTCCAACATTCCCGCAGCCACCGTCTGGCACGTATTTTCATTAATCAAAATAAAAGCACCCGTTCTGCGATTTTGCTGATATGCGTCAAAAGCGACTGGTTCTGCTGTGCGAAGGCGTACTTTTATCAAATCATTTAACTTTATTGTTTCTGGGTTTTCAATTTTATGATAATTATTTACATCCAATTGATAATAAATTTCTTTTACAACTGATTTGACCGTTGCGCTACCGTGTTGTAATAAAAGTTTAGAACCGATATTAAAATTAGAACTATCCGTAATGCAAAGCGTCGCGTCTAAATCCTGCGAAACGGTTGGTAAATTATTGGAATTCACAATGGTATTGCCACGACTGATGTCCAAATCATCTTTTAAATGAAGGATGACTGCCTGTCGAGCAAACGCTTCCTGTACTTTCTGCTGATTGACTTCAATGGCAGTAATTTCAGAACTTAAACCCGATGGAAAAACTGTGACGCGGTCACCAACTCGGTAGCTACCACTCTGAATTTGACCCGCATAGCCGCGATAATCATGCAATTCTTCATTTTTAGGGCGGATTACATATTGCACTTGAAAGCGTGGATTACTTAAATTTCCTTCCAATTCTACCTCAACCGTTTCCAAATAATCGAGCAAGGTCGTACCTTCATACCAAGGCATATTTTCCGAGGCTTCTACAATATTATCCCCCGCCAAAGCACTTACCGGAATAAATTCAATATGTTTAAAATGTAATTGCTGTGCTAATTCTTGATACTCCTTTACAATTTCATTATATCTATTTTCCGAATAAGCTAATAAATCCATTTTATTGATACAAACCACGACATGCGGAATGCCAAGTAGCGACGCAATCATCGAATGCCGACGGGTTTGCTCCGCCACGCCATGACGAGCATCAATCAGAATAATTGCTAAGTCTGCATTTGACGCGCCCGTGACCATGTTGCGCGTATATTGCACGTGCCCTGGCGCATCCGCGATAATAAATTTACGGCGCGGCGTGGTGAAATATTTGTATGCCACATCAATCGTGATGCCTTGTTCGCGCTCGGAACGCAAGCCGTCCGTGAGCAACGACAGGTCAATCGAGCCATCGGGCATATTGCGACTTTGACGTTCAATCGTCTCCAAAATATCCGACGACACCGCCCGACTATCGAACAGCAAGCGCCCAATCAAGGTACTTTTGCCGTCGTCCACACTGCCACAAGTTATAAAGCGTAGTAAATCCATTTATTGAGACGTTAGATTTTAGACTTTAGATAATAGATGCCAGACTATTCGGAATCATTGAATTTTTGAACTTTCAAACATCACCCCATAAACCTATCACCCCATCACCCTAAAAATAACCATTCACTTTTCTATCCTCCATCGCGGCTTCTGAGATACGGTCGTCAATACGGGTCGCGCCGCGTTCCGACATTTTAGTATGGATGATGTCTTCGATGATGTCGTCAATCGAGCGGGCGTCGCTGGGTACGGCTGCTGTGCAAGTCGCGTCGCCAACGGTTCGGAAACGGACTTCGACTTCCACAATTTTATCTTCGGGTTCTATTTCAATAAAAGGTGTAACCGCCAACAACTGTCCCGAAGGCAATTCCACGCATTCGCGCAAGTGCGTAAAGTAGATCGAAGGCAAATCAATTTTTTCGCGGCGAATGTAATTCCACACGTCCAATTCTGTCCAGTTGGAAATCGGGAACGCGCGGATATTCTCGCCTTTGCGAATTTTGCCGTTGTAAATATTCCACAATTCTGGTCGCTGGCTTTTCGGACTCCATTGCCCAAACTCATCTCGATGACTGAAAATGCGTTCTTTGGCTCGCGCTTTTTCCTCATCACGGCGGGCGCCGCCGATGCACGCGTCAAATTCAAATTCTTCAATCACATCGAGTAATGTGTACGTTTGCAGCGGATTACGACTGGGATATTTTCCTGTTGGGTCTTTTAAATTATGTTTTTTAATAGAATCTTCTACTTTGCGAACGATGAGTTTTTCACCTAAATCAGCCGCCATTTTATCTCGAAATTCTAATACTTCCGTGAAATTATGTCCGGTATCAATATGCACGAGCGGAAACGGAAACTTGCCGGGACGAAAGGCTTTCAATGCCAGATGCACCAGGGTAATCGAATCTTTTCCACCCGAAAATAGCAACGCTGGACGGTCGAATTGCCCTGCCACCTCACGCAGGATGTGAATGGCTTCGGCTTCTAATAGGTCTAAATAATCTAATTTGTATTCACTCATTTTTTGAATATTCAATTTTTTTCACTTATAACTTCCCTCACAGCATAATTGGAACGCGGATGACGCGGATTGGGCGGATTCATGCGGATTTTTTCTCTCTTTCTAGTTCACTTATTCTCTCAAACTGCTGACTCCACTTCATGCAATCCACATTCCTTCTTCGTCGCGTCTTCCCACCACCAGCGACCGGCGCGAAAATCTTCGCCCTCGCGGATAGCCCTTGTGCAAGGTGCGCAACCAATGCTTACAAAACCCTTATCGTGTAAAGGATTATATGGAATGCCATTTTTATTGACAAACTGGCGAACTTCTTCGTACGTCCAGTCGAAAATCGGGTGAAATTTTATCAACTGATGCGCACCGTCCCATTCTAAGTTGCTCATATCGAGGCGATTGAGGGATTGCTCGGCGCGGATGCCCGTTATCCAAATGGATTGTCCTTGCAATGCGCGATTCAAAGGCTCTACTTTGCGAATGTGGCAGCAGGATTTGCGATTTTCAACGGATTCGTAAAAACTATTTGGACCTTTTTCCGTTGCAAAGGCTTGAATATCAATGGTATTTGGATAATAAACTTCAATTGGTTGTCTGTACTGTTCCAGCGTTCTTGACCAGGTAGAATAGGTTTCTGGAAAAAGCCGTCCAGTATCCAAGGTAAAAACTCGAATTGGTAATTTATTTTGAAAAATATAATGTGTTATCACTTGGTCTTCAATACCAAAACTGGTAGAGAAGGTTACTTTTTCAGAGAAAAGCTCCGTCAATTTTTGTAACGATTCAGTGATAGAATGTCCATTTAACTCAATGGATAACCTATTAAGCTGGTCTTCCAAAAGGCTCATATTCTGTTTAATTAATGTGTAAAATTTAGGTTTGATATTTGGCTGGAAAAAGTCAGTTGTGTGTGACTATATTTGGTGGAGCAAAACTAAGCTGCTTTGGCGTGCTTCGCAAGTATTGCATTATAAAATCGCATTATTTTAACTTTTCACTAAACAATCTGCGTATCTATTTATGTATGAACCTATGTTCATATTACACACTTATTACAAAATTACAATTTTTCTTGCTCTAATAATATTTTCACTTTTAAAATAGTAATGACCGATAAGGCATCTGTAATTTCACCACGTAAAGTCATTTCTACCACTTCAGCAAATGGAAGTTTTCGGACTTCTAATTGCTCGGTTTCTTCCGGTGCTGCCTCGCCGAATGACAAACCCTGTGCTACGAATGCCATGCCGATTTCATCCGTTACAGAATTAGAGGTTTCTAAGTCCAAAATTTTTGTCCAACGCTGAGCCGTGATGCCCGTTTCTTCCAACAGTTCCCGTTTCGCAGCTTCAAGCGGTACCATGTCAAGCGGACAGCCGCCTTCCGGAATTTCCCAACTGTAGCGATTCAGCGCGTATCGAAATTGCCCAACCAGCCAAGTATTTAGCTGTTCATCTAATGGCAGAATACCAATTGCAATATTTTTAAAATGCACGACTCCATAAATGCCGGGCGTACCGGCAGGTGTAATGACTTCGCGATGTGTAACTTGAATCCAAGGATTATGATATACTTCTTGATTGCTTAACGTCTGCCAAGGGTTTTCGGAAGTCATTTCTGTAGTTGATTGGTAGGTTGTTAAATGTGGCACATTTTGGAAATGCGCCACATTATTTAATTTAAAAAACCAGGAGCAGATGGACCTTGCATCAGTTGCGCAAAAAAGTAATTAATCAATTCGGGTGCCAACGCAAACGCTGAAATAATTGTAAAAACGACTCCGTACACCGCTCCCCAAAAGTGCGCATTGTGTCCGATATTGTCCATACCTCGCTTTTCCATGTAAGAAGAATACCACAAATAAGCGACGCCAAATAATAACGCCGGTAAAGGTGGAAATAAAAACCACTCCCACGGATTGAATAAAACGAAGCCAAAAACAAGCGCCGATGTAGCGCCAGAAGCCCCTACAGCCGCATAACCGGGATTATCCTGATGCTGAAAATAAGAAGGAATAGCGGATATAATAATCGCACTCAAATATAATGCAACATATAATATTTGACCGATGCCGGCTCCAAATACTTGTACAAAAGCATTTTCTAAAAACTCGCCAAACTGATATAACACTATCATATTAATAATCAAATGGCTCCAATCGGCATGAATAAAGCCGTGCGTAATAAAGCGATACCACTCCCCTCTTGCCTTCATCTGCACCGGATACAGCATCAACTTCGCATTCACCGCCGGATTATTAAATCCCTGGTAAGAAATGATGCCGGTCATAATGACTAAAATTAATGTTAAACTCATTTTTCTTTTGTGTTAATGTTTTTATGTATTAATGTGTTCACCCTGTAACCAATCACCCCATCCACCTATCTCCCTATCAACCATTATGGTAAGGTTCATTTTTCAAAATCGTCATGGCTCGGTACAGTTGTTCTACAAAAAATAAACGCACCATTTGATGCGAGAACGTCATGGCTGATAACGATAATGTAGCGTTGGCGCGTGTGTACAGCAAGTCCGAAAAACCAAATGCGCCGCCAATTAAGAACACAATTCGCTTATGAGAAAGTTGCATTTTTTGTTCTAAAAAATGGGCAAATGCTTCGGATGCGTACGAATCGCCCTTTTCATCCAACAAAATCAAGAAATCTTCCGGTTTTAATCGAGCCAGTATAATTTCACTTTCTTTTAGCTTTAATTGGGTTGTATTTAAATTGCTAGCTTGCTTTATATCCGAAATTATAATCAGTTCAAAATTCAAATAATGTTTCAAGCGTTTTAAATAAATAGCAATACCTTCTTCTAAATATTTTTCATTCGTTTTGCCAATTGTCCAAAGCGCTACTTTCATGAAATTTATTACTGGCTATGTAGGGTTAAAAATATCACAATATCATAACAACTCCAACTCCTCCATCAACGAATGCCGTTCCGGGAATTCTGTGCGCAAATTTTCAATCAAACGCTCTGCCAGCGCCTCTGCATTCAGTTCATATAATTGTCGAATAATCGCCCGGATTTTCTCCGAAGGCTTTCGCCCAATATGATTTTTCAAATAATGATGGAATACTATATGATATAATTTATACGCCAACTCTTTATCATAATCAAGCAATGTATAGCCAAATTCCCGCGTCAGGTCAAGCGATTTGACATGCTGTAAATGTTCAGATAAATCATTATATTGTTCTTCTTCTTTATAAATAGCTGCTATAAGTCGCTGTTTACCAGTCGAATATGGTAATTGTCTTATATTTACAAGTAAGCGTTGATGTTCAATATTCCAATTTGTAACAATCGCTTTTTTCAACATTTGATAGTAAAACACATTTAAAGTTGCCATCAAACGCCGCTCGGCAAAGGTACGCAAGCTGTCCATATCGCCTTCTTCTGCTGCTACTTGCAACAACACTTCTTCCATTTCTGCGGCGATACTTTTTGAAACGCCATTTTCTAAAGCACTATTTGCCAATAACTTAGCACGTCGAAAATCGTTTTGCTGCATCGCTTGCCGAACCGCGTAGTACAAAATTTCTTCCGTAGCGAGATAGCGATTGATAAATTGTTGAATTTCTTCCGTTTTTCCTAATTTTTCCAGCAGCGTCAATTTTTGTAAAAGTGCCGGCGCCAACGGTCGTTTTTCAAAATAATAACGCGTAATTTGTTCCTCTTGCAGCTCCAATAATTGCTCCGCTTTCACAGGCTCCTCCGCCATTGGCAACAACAATTTAAAAAAATATTGGTCTACCTGACTGCTCCTGTAAATGAGTTTTGCGCCTTCAGTTACGCCATATTCCCAGATGGATTCGCGCAATCCCGGCGGCGGTAACAATGCCAGCACTTGTCGTAAAATATCAAATGCCGAGCGAATCTGTTGCCGCAGTTCGTCTTGCAAAGATTGGACTTTACGCAATAACGGTGTAATTTTTTCAATAATACTTTGCGCCATCACGACGGCTTCTGCCAAATGTCGCTGTAGAATGGCGTCTTCCATCTGCTGTTCAATTTCCAACAATATCTTATAAATACTATTGCTACCGCGATGATTGAACGTACGGTCGGGACGCCGCGCAGCACTGATCGTCGTATCTAATAATTGTAAATATTTTTCTTTGCTATCCATATCCGTCACGTCCGGTGCAAAGCGAGTTTTCAGCGCGATGGCAAAGTTGCGATTGGTTTTGGCAAATTGTTTGACGAAAGCGACCAGGTCACTGTGACTAATTTGTTCGAGCACAACGCCTGTCGTGAGGCGGCGCGGCGCGTCCTCCATATTGGTAGGCTGCGGGCGAATCGGTTTTGGTTTTTTATTTATTTCCTGGCGCAATTGGAGCAAAGTAGCTGCAATGTGTCCACATTTTTTTTCGCGTAGAAAGCGGTCGCATTCGCAAGATGCGGCGGTGACTTTGGAGGGCGAAATTTTTACTTCCACTTCCAGCGTCCGCTCATCTTCTACTTGCGCAAGCCACAAATGCTTCTCCGCCTCATGTAGGTGCATAACCTTTCCATCTTGCAAGAGCTGTTCGCCATGCAGAAGCGATTCCTCGTCGAGGTGGTTTTCAATATGTTGTAAAGAAAAATTCATACCAATAGTCCGTAACGAATCAAAACACGCCTGCGTCCAGATGGTTGTAAAAGATTCAAATAGCCAAAGGTAGGTAGATTTTAAAAAAGTTTAAAGTTTTTTGTTTCTCGTTTAAGGTTGAAGCTGAGGCTAAGAGGGGTTCGCGTTCCAGTCTATTGTCTAAAGTCTATTGTCTAAAGTCTAAAATCTATCGTCTGGCATCTGGCATCTTTTTATCTGGCATCTAATTCATCTTTTTGGAACGCAATGCTACCTTACAGCGTTATGGCTTCGTATTTTTGCCGACCTTCTATTTGAATAAACACCTAAGTATGAAAACGTTATTTACTACCCTTTTTTTATTAAGTTATTTACATTTTAACGCTTTCGCGCAAGAAACGCATCAAGACATTTACCGTTTAAATATTCAAGCTACGACTGAACCGATTCGCATAGATGGCGATTTACAAGAAAATACGTGGCAAAATGGGGTCGTCGCGTCCGATTTCTGGCAGCAGTTTCCCAAAGATGATATAAAAGCCGAGCGCAAAACGGAAGTTCGTATGACGTATGACGACAATTTTTTATACGTAGCAGCCACTTGTTATGATACAACCAATCACATTATTCAAACCTTGCGGCGTGATGTAAACTATTGGGATAGCGATGGTTTTGCCATTACGATAGACCCGGTGAATGAAAAAACGTACGGCTTCTTGTTTGGCGTAAGTCCGCTGGGCGTGCAGACGGAGGCTTTGCTGGGTACTTTTCAAGATGAAATAGGTACCGAATGGGACAATCGTTGGTATTCAAATGTAAAGCAATATGAGGACCGTTGGACAGTAGAAATGGCAATTCCCTTTAAAACCCTGCGCTATGAAGCGGACAGACCAATATGGGGAATTAATTTTATACGTAATGATTTAAAAAACAACGAATACCACGCTTGGACGAAAGTACCGGTACAATTTGAAACCGAAGACTTTGGCTACATGGGCGCACTCGTGTGGGATAATCCGCCTCGTAAAGTGAATGGAAATGTTTCGCTTATTCCGTATTTGACCGGTGGTACAAATGCTAATTATGAAGCAGATGGCAAACTAAAAACGACAGGCAATGTTGGTTTGGATGCAAAAATTGCAGTTACGTCTTCCCTTAATTTAGATTTAACTATCAACCCAGACTTCTCCCAAATCGAAGTGGATGAGCAAGTTACAAATCTTACCCGTTTTAATATATTCTTTCCCGAACGGCGCAATTTTTTTCTTGAAAACAGCGACTTGTTTGCCAATTTTGGCTTGCAGCCTGTGCGACCGTTTTTTTCTCGAACGATTGGTTTGGACGCTGACCGTCAGCCCGTGCCGATTATAGCTGGCGCGCGTTTGAGTGGCAATTTGAATAAAAACCTGCGCATGGGCGTGATGAATATGCAGACGGGTAAAAAAGACGAGGTATTGGCGCAAAATTATACCGCCGTAGCCTTGCAACAGCGTGTTTTCGGGCGTTCGCGCGTGCAGGGAATGTTGCTGAATCGGAGCGCTTTTGATGATGGAAAATTGGAAAAAGACGATTATGGTCGAAATGCAAGTTTTGAATTTGTGTATCAAAATAAAGGCGGCGAGTGGACTTCATGGCTTGGATTACATGAATCATTTAAACCAAATATTACAAAAGACAAACGTTTTTATAATACTGGATTTTTGTATCAAGGTCGGCAGTTGGAATTTTTATTAGATTGGGTGGATGTAGGCACTAATTTTTACGCTGACATGGGTTTTATTCAACGCATTGAAAATGAGGATGCGGAGCGCGATACGGTCGTTCGACTTGGATTTAAACATATTTATAATGAACTGGGTTACAATTTCTTCCCAAAAAATAGCACCCACATCAACATTCACGGTTTGAATATCGAAAACTTCCATGTGTGGAATCCCGACTATACGTTCAACGAACGTAAAAATACAGTAGGCTACTTTTTTTTATTTAAAAACGGCAGTATTGTTGAGTTCGGTGTGGAAAATAATTTAATTAATCTGGCTTTTCCGTTCGCTTTTACCGATGATGCGCCCTTGCCGAAAGCGCGTTATGACAATTATGGATTTGGTGTGGAATACAATTCCGACCCGCGCAAAACTTTTGTATATGAAGCCGAAGTCGAGCATTCTTGGCAATTTTATAATGGCACGCTTTCTTCGCTGCGCTTGGGTTTGCTTTATCGCGTACAGCCGTGGGGCAATTTTAGTGTGGATTTTGAATATAATAATTTGAAATTACCGGCAGAATATGGCGAGGAAGTGCTGTTTTTGGTGCGTCCGCGCATCGAAGTTAACTTTTCCAAAAGTCTTTTCTGGACTACCTTTTTACAACTCAATACACAAGGCGAAAATTTTAATATCAACAGCCGTTTTCAATGGCGATTTGCGCCGATGAGCGATTTGTTTATTGTTTACACCGACAACTATCTGGTTGATACTGAGACGATTGGCAGCCGTTTTCGCTTCAATGACTTCGCGCCCAAAAATCGGGGATTGGTGTTCAAATTAAATTACTGGTTGACGTTGTAAAAGTTTCTTGTTTGAAGTTTGAGGTTTCCCATTTAACGTGTTCGTTTAACGAGAACCGCAGAGGTTGTTTAAATTTGTTTTCCGATTTTGTTTACGTAATTTCCGTTTGGCTAAAGCCTGGTATTACTTTCTTATAACCCCCGCCATAAATGGCGGGGCAATTATACTGCTTGGCTTTCTTGGTTGCCCCGCCATTTATGGCGGGGACAAAAAGAGCGGTCTTTTGGCTTTAGCAGAATGGAAAAGCAACTTTAAATTTAGCAGAACCAAATTTTAAACAACCTCTCAAACAAAAAACTACCAAATAATAAACAAATTTTATGGATTTTGAGAACCGCCAATCGTCACGCGCACTTCCGGCGACAGTTTGATTTTGACACGCACAATCAATGGTTCGCGCAAAGTTGCATACGTTTTTCGGTGCAAAGCGTAGGTCGTATTGATAGTATTAAAAACCAGTTTGAGCGCAGCGTTGGTGCTTACTTCGGTAAGAATTTGTTGTAAACGTTCTTTTGTAAAATCTTCGTGTTTGCCTATCATTTCCACTTCCACTGAAGGACTGATGGCGACACCCAACGTAAAACTCGTAATATTTAATTTATACACTTCCAATTTTGGGAAAATCTGCAGCCACTCTTCTATGATTTGGTAGCCTTTTTCTTTCGCGTTGTCGCCGAACGAAGCAGCTTGTTCTTGAATGGCATCGGTCATATCTTTTAGCGTCTGTTTAATTTTGTCTATCATTGTTTTTATTTTTGGAAACAAGAAATAAGCCCAAGCGGCAATATTGCAGCTCGTTTTCCCGAAATTAAGTTTTTTCAAAAGGAACGGATAATAAATTTGCTAATAGTATCCTTGTTTTCGACGAAACCTACAATTTATTACCTTTGAACCGCTGAATTATTAAACTAGAAATGCCCAAACATCCAAACTTCAAACCTTAACCATGAAACCATCTTTAACTTTAGGAACCGCCATGTGGGGCTGGACGATACCGCGCGAAACTTGTTTTGAATTATTAAACCATTTTCACGGACAAGGCTTCCGCGACGTGGACACGGCTACGAATTATCCGATTAATAAACAGCCCGATGATTTTCGAAAATCAGAAACGATATTGTTGGAGTGGATAAAAACGCATGGCGTACAAGATTTGCAAACCACCGTTAAAATAGGCAGTATCAACAACTTACGCAGCCCGGAGCATAATTTAAACAAGAGTTTTATTTTAATGAATTTAGATGATTATATTCAACAATTTGGCTCGAACTTTAGGCTACTTATGATTCATTGGGATAATCGAGACGCGGAAAGCGAGGTTTTACAAACGTTGGAAGCATTAGACGAGGCGCGAAAAAGAGGATTGGCAATTGGATTATCCGGTATTCGCCATCCAGAAATTTACAAAAAACTAAATGAAAGTTTTCAATTTGATTTTCATATTCAATTCAAACACAATTTATTACAATCTGATTATTCTAAATATGAAGTCTTTCATGGAAAGCGTAGATTTATTACATACGGTATCAATGCAGGTGGATTGAAATTACAAACCGATGAATATCGAACCGACAGTTCACTCAAAGCACGGGGCGGTAATACAGAAGTTGAACACGCCATGGCAGCACCATTGCGGCAAATTTTATCAGCAGCCAATCAAGTAGAAAATCGTCCTAAACTGTTCAATATGAATCAAATAGGAATGCTTTACGCGTATCATAGCCCAGACGTGGAAAGTATTTTAATTGGACCATCAAAATTGAGTCAATTACGGGATTCGTTAGAATTTTTTCAACATTTGCAAAGTTTTGATTATTCGGATGTGTATGAAAAAATCTGGCATCTGGCATCATTAACATAGTAAAATTTCATGCAAAGACGCAAAGTCGCAAAGAGTGACAAAAACACATGAACACACAAACACACAAACACAATTTCGACACAGTAGTCATCGGCGGCGGCATTTTTGGCGTTTATTCGGCTTTGTATTTGGCGAAGCGTGGGCAACGGATTTGTCTGATTGAAAAAGAGCCAGAATTATTACAAAAAGCATCTATCGTAAATCAAGCTCGGCTGCACAGCGGTTACCACTACCCGCGCAGCGTAGCGACTGCCCGGATGTCAGATGATAATAAAGCACGCTTTACCGCTGAACATCAACCTTTTATAAATTTTCAATTTAAAAAATATTATGCGATTGACCGCTTTGGCTCGTTCACAGACGGGCAGCAATTTGAACGTTTTTGCGAATATATCGGCATTCCTTGCGAGCGCGTGTGCGACCATCCCCTTTTTAATTTTCATCGAATCGAATCTTTATATACTACAACGGAATATTCCTTCGACCCCATTTTAATAGCAGAATATTACAAGAAAAAAATAACGGAGGAAAAGAATATTACAGTTCTAAAATCATCTCGTATTCTATCTGTCGAAACCGCCGCAGGCAAGTGGCAACTGGAAGTAAGTCAAAAGGGCATCCCCCAATCACCCAATCACCCAATCACCCAATTGCTTGCAAACCAAGCTATTAACGCCACCTACTCCGGCAGCAATTCTATCAATCAACTCTTCGGCGTGCCAGAGATTAACTTGACGCATGAAATTTCTGAAATTGCTTTTGTGACCTCTCCGCAGTTAAAAAATATAGGATTGACGGTGATGGACGGACCGTTTGGCTCGCTGATGCCATATGGATTGTCGGGTTTATTATCGTTATCTTCGGTGGCTTACACGCATCATAAAGTATCGAATCAAAACTTTCCAACGTTTGATTGTCAAAATTTAAATACGAATTGTCGCCCCGATTTTCCAGCCAATTGTAATCCTTGTTTTGCAAAACCGCCGTCTGCGCATCGGAAGATGTTGGCACAAATGAAACAATACTTTTCAGATGATATTGATTTTCAGTATTTTAGTTCTTATTTCACGATTAAATCCAAGTTAAAAGCCAGCCACATTGACGACGGACGACCCACGGAAATTGCGCTGCTACATGAAAATCCGCCGTTTTATTGCATCTTTGCCGGGAAAATTAATTCGATTTATGAAATTGAAAAAATTATTTAGAGGATGGGAGAATAGGAAGATAGGAGGATTCCGCTCCTTTTGCATCCTCTTATCTTCCCATCTTCCCATCCTCTTTATTATATCATGATACAAATTATACAAGCCGACCAAAGCCACCTTGATGCCCTCGTGGAACTCTTTGATGCCTACCGCGTCTGGTACGAAAAACCGTCTGACCCAAAGGGAGCCAAAGTTTTCCTTGCTGGATTGATCGAGCGCAGCGAGTCTATTGTTTATTTGGCGCAAGCCGAAAATGGCGAATTGGTAGGTTTCACGCAATTGTATCCTTTGTTTTCGTCCACGCGCATGAAGAGGATTTGGTTATTAAATGACTTATATGTAAAATCGGAATATCGCGGCAGGGGAATTTCTAAAGCATTGATTGACAGCGCAAAAGAACTAGCAAGAGAAACCGATGCCGTAGAAATTTTATTAGAAACGCAAAAATCCAATGATATTGGAAATCAGCTCTACCCTGCCACCGGCTTTGAATTGAATACCGATTTTAATTTTTATTATTGGGCGAATGGGTGAAAGGTGAAACGCGCCCTCTCACCATTCACCTTTCACATCTTACAATATAATTAAATCTAACCACATGAATACCAACCAAGTACACGTCTCCTCCGAAATTGGAAAGCTCAAGCGCGTCATTGTGCATCGCCCGGATGAAGGGATTGCACGCATTTCTCCGAAAGACGCGGAAGATTTATTATTTGACGACATCGTCTATTTACCGCAAATGCAAGCAGAACATGATATTTTTACGGAAGTATTAATAGCCTTTCTGGGAAAAGAGAATGTGCTGGAAACCAGACAGTTATTGGTGGAAGCCCTAAAAGCAGGCGATGAAAGCCGTAAAGAAATGATTCACCTGATTGTAGATTATGAAGAATTGCCAAAAAGTTCTGAGACGTTATTAACTGATATGGACAATGAAAAATTGGCAGATGTATTGATTACCGGTTATTATGCAGAAGACGACCATTTTTTGTTTGACCCGATTCCTAATTTTATTTTTACACGCGATATCGCAGTGACGATTAATAATCATGTTATTATTACAAAAGCAGCTAAAGAAGCGCGTTTCCGCGAAAATTTTCTCACGCGTTACATCTGCTGGGCGCACCCGATATTCCGACAACTGCGCGAGGCGGACCGTATTATCAATATGAATAAAGTAGATTTGTTTCCACCTTCCAAGCGCGGCGAATTTGTATCGGTAGAAGGCGGCGATGTAATGGTTATCAATGAAGATTATGTCCTGATTGGCAACAGCGAACGCTCTACAGCGCACGGTATCCGCTCCTTGCGCGATGTGCTGTTTGAAAAAAATGTAATAAAAAATGTGGTGCAGATAAATATTCCGAACGACCGTTCTTTCATGCACATTGATACCATCTTTACACAAATTAATCATAATCATATCGTGGCATTTAAACCGATTGTGTTGGATGGCTTGAGTTCGAATGTGGAAGTATATCGGCAGCAAGGGAAACCCGGCTTTTATCATACTATTAAAGAATTCATATTAGCAGAAATCAACCCGAATATGCGCTTCATTCTCAGCGGGAATGGCGAATCTCCCTACCAAGAGCGCGAACAGTGGACGGACGGGTGCAACCTCGTCGCCATCAAGCCTGGCGTAGCCATCACCTACGACCGCAATCCGAAAACGGAAGAAGCTTTTGAAGCCGCCGGTTACACGATATTACACGCTTATGATTTTTTAAAAGCTTATAAAGCTGGCAAAATAGACCCGCAACAATTAGAAAATACCATTATCACGATTCCATCCAATGAATTGTCAAGAGCGCGCGGCGGCTCGCATTGTATGACGTGTCCGATTGAGCGGGAAGCGGTGTAAGGTTTAAAATTTGAGGTTTGGGGGTTATCAATAAATGCAACTAAAGTCATCCACGAAAATCCGCCAAATCCGAGATGTTTTATTTGAAGTAGAATTAGAGACGAACGAAGTAATTAGCACCATTATTAAAAATAATAAAAAATGGGAGGAGTTGGAAATTACGCCACTTTATCAAAATATTGAAGCCGAAGACGTTATGATATGAGTTATGGTACAACTGCATTGATTGTAGTTTCGACCAAGCTGTTGCTTTTTGCTAACAAAATGTTATTTTTGTAAAAAATATTCTATTATGAATGTGGCGGTTGCCGATTATCTACAAACTTTCAAAACACTCTCTTTGCCCCAGCAAATGCAGCTGAGTCAAGCCATTAACCAGTATTTGCTCGAGTACTTTGATAAATTAACCACGCAGTTGGAAGAAGAAGAGCGGAGTAGTTGGCTGCTTCTTTCGCAACAACAGCTGGCAAAAGCTTATAGCAACGATGAGCCGGAATATTCTTTGGATGATCTCCAACACCATTTGTTATGATTAATAAAGGAAGTATCATATTAGCTTATCTTCCACAAGCAGATGGCGGTTCCAAGCTTCGACCGGTTTTAATATTGCGAAAATTACCTACTTACGATGACTACTTAGTTTGTGGAATTTTTACGCAGTTGCATCGAGCAGTTCAAAACTTTGACATTGTTTTAGTGACAAACAAAATCAATAACTTGCGTACCAACTCACTGGCAAGGCTCAGCTTTCTATCTGTACTAACGGAGCGTGATATACAAGGCGTTTTAGGACAGGTAGAAAAAACGGAGCATCAGCAGCTTCTGCAAAATCTCTCCAACTATTTAGTTCATACCTGATGCACACATTTGACTTCCAAAAACGCGTCCGCTACGGCGAAACCGACCCGATGAACTACTTGTACTACGGCAATTACGCGCAATATTACGAAATTGGTCGAGTAGAAATGCTGCGCTCACTGGGCTTGACGTATAAAGAAATGGAACAGGAACACGGCATCTGGATGCCCGTCGTGTCGCTTGAAATGCGGTTTGTGCGCCCCGGTTTTTATGATGAATTATTGACGATTCGGACGACCTTGCGAGAACTGCCGGAGCGATTTATAAAATTCCACATGGAAATATTTAACGAAAAAAAGAAACTCGTCAACGGAGGAAGCGTTAAATTGTGCTTCGTAACGGCGAAGGACGGACAGACCATCACCGCGCCCGAATTTTTGTTAGAAAAATTAAGACCATACTTTGGAAAAGCGTAATCGGCTACCGAGACTCCAACTGCCTGAAAGGTTTAGTTATACGAATGCAAGAAATTACTTGATCAACCGCCCGCTCGTGCTCAAGGTCGCGCAGTGGGCAAAGACGCATTCCCTGCCGGGTTTTCTGGGGCTGCCGGTGTATGACGTGGTCCTATTTTTATATGCCGAAACCAAACGTTTTGATCTCTCCACCCGCGCCAATTCTATTGCATACAGTTTTTTCATGTCGCTTTTTCCGTCGCTGATGTCGCTCGTTACCTTGCTACCTTTTTTACGGAGTACGATTTTGCGCTGGTTTTTACCCAAAGAACAAGAGGACAATTTTGACGAGATATTAAACTCCGAAATCCAACAATTTTTGCCTGGTAGTGCCGGTTTAGAATTTGCCAATTTTATAAAAGACCTTACCACCAATCCACGGGTCGGCTTGTTATCACTGGGTTTCTTTTTAGCACTCTATTTTGCTTCCAATGGAATGCTCTCCATGATGCAGGGTTTTGAAAAAGTCTATCCGCGCACGTTCAAGAAACGCACCAATTTTCGCAAGCGCGTGATTGCTATCTTTTTGACGTTTCAATTGGCATTTTTTTTAATCGCCTCCGTCATTTTTATTATTCTGGGCAGTTGGCTCATCGGCATTCTCGTAGACATCGTTGGGTTGGACCAATTTACCGAATTCATTCTTTACGCCATTCGTTGGGTTACGATTATTTTACTCATGGCACTCGTCATTTCCATCATCTATCGCTACGGCGTTCCCACCATTCGCAAGCTCAAACTCTATTCGCCGGGCGCTATTTTAGCCACTTTTTTGTCTTTAATGACTTCTGTCGGATTCAGTTTCTATGTAGATAATTTTGGCAACTATAATCAATTGTACGGCAGTTTCGGCACTATTATTGTAACCCTTATCTGGATACAATTGAACGTATTTGTCTTGCTGGTTGGCTTTGAATTAGATTCCAGTATCGTTGTCAATCGAGACTTACGCGAGCAATTGTTGGAAAAACCGCCTGCAACAGAGGTTAAACCTTAGAATTTAGACCGCTTATTTATAAATGTAACTCCCAGCTTTTTATTTAAAGTTCAAAATCTATTGCCTAAAGTTAAATCTATATACACTTAGTATTTACTACTTGCGTTTATCATTGTGTCAGCACTGCGCCCTCTGCGAAAAACCTCTGCGGACTCTGCGGTTAAAAAAATTAAAGCACAATATTTCAAATGAAGCAATTCTTACCAATTTTTCTGCTGTTAGGTTTGTCTATAACAGCCTTCGCCCAAAAATACAGCAACGAATTCCTCTCCATCGGAGTAGGCGCTCGCGCACAAGGCATGGGCAATGCCGTCGTCGCCAATATCCAAGATGTGACCGCTGCTGCATGGAATCCTGCCGGACTGGCCGGCATTGACTTGCAGGGTTTGCAAATTGGTGCGATGCACTCCGAGTGGTTCGGCGGTGTGGGAAAGTTTGATTACCTAGGCGTTACGCTGCCAATGGCACAAGCGAATCGTCGCTTAGCGATTTCGCTCATCCGATTTGGCGTGGACGAAATTCCTAATACCTTGAGTTTATACGAAGCCGATGGCACGGTCAATTTTGATAATGTCACCGAGTTTTCTGCTGCGGATTATGCGTTTCTCGGCAGTTATGCTCAAGCCCTCAAGGCGAAAAATGGACAGTTTTTAATTGGTGGCAATATAAAAGTGATTCATCGGCGAATTGGTCCATTCGCAACGGCTTGGGGCTTTGGTGTGGATTTGGGCATTCAATATAAAGTTGGAAATTGGAGCTTCGGCGCAGTCGGCAAAGATTTGACTTCTACTTTTAATGCGTGGAGTTTCAATTTTACAGAAGAAGAAAAACAAGTGCTGGAAATCACCAACAACGAAATTCCAATCAGTAGCGTAGAAATCACGAAGCCACAATTGCTGCTTGGTGTCGCTCGTCGTTTTCAATTTAATAAAATCGGCATTACACCAGAATTGGATGTAAACGTGACGACCGACGGCGAGCGCAACACGCTGGTCTCTGCCGACCCATTCAGTATTGACCCGTCTTTTGGTGTTGAAGCAGATTACAATAAATTCTTATATCTCCGCGCAGGTGTGAGCCAATTCCAACGTGAAAAAGATTTTGATAATAAAGAGAATATCACAGTGCGTCCTGCTATTGGCTTAGGTTTAAAAATTTCTACCTTACGAATTGATTATGCGTTTACGGATTTGGGTGACCAAGATAATACGTATTCACATGTGATTTCATTGATGCTGGATATGAAGGCGAGGAAGCGAATGGATAATTGATTACGTTTATATAACGTTACAATTGTGATTCAAAACCCCCACTTCCATGCGAGCAATATTTATTTTTTTATTGATTTGTACTTTTTTCCAAGTATTTTCACAAGGCATCATTAGTTCCTGCGATGAGGCATTGCGACTTGCCAACGTAAATGTAGCTCGCTACTACACGCTGGAAGCAGAAAAAGCTTTCAATGAAGATGATAGTCGGCTGGCGTATTTACTGGCAAAAGCGGCACTGCGAAAAGATTCTGCCAACACTGTAGCACGACAATTATATGATACAATCTTGCCTTATTTATCTACTTTTTTATATAAAGAAAGTTATCCATTTTCTAATTCCTATTACAGAGAAACTAATTGGAGCCCAGATAGTAGTGCTTTTTTATTTATCTCCGATAAAAACCTGCAAGATACAACAGCTACCTTGAATTTATTTTCAATTAGTCAGTCTGGAAAGCTATTTTCCTTTGACAGCTTATATCGAAATAACATAAACTATGAAATGAATTCTGGATTTACAGAAAATGGTAAATATTTAACATTTTTTAAGAAAAATTTGGACAACACTACGGGTTTACATTTTATAGAAGTGAATAATCCCAATAACGTGCTACACTTAAAAGATGTATTTGGTGGTTTAATAACGAATGACGATAAATTTTTCGCTTTTAACAAGCCTACAGGGAAAGATAGAGGCAATCTATACATAGCAGAACTCAAAACCCCTGACAAAATAGTAGCTTCTTACTCAAATGTGCAAGATTATTATTATGGAGCGAGCAAAGATAGCCACTTCCTTTATTTTTTTACAAATGTAAAAGACAGAGTAGGAACTTTAAATTTTTTTAATTTTGAAAAGAAGAAACTCCTTTTCTCTTTTACAGATACTTATTTGTCCTATGGTTTTACACCTAACAGCAAATATTTTGTATTTTTTAATAATGTGAATGATACTGCTGAAACACGTACGCTGAATCTTATTGAAGTTGACAAACCAAATAAAAAACTTTCTTTCCCGAATATATATAACAACTATCCTTATCAAGAGTTTAGTTCTGATTATAAGTACATGGTATTTTTTACTAATGTAAAAGATAACGTTGGCACACTTCATCTTTTAAATATCCAAAATCCTAAAAAATATCAAACTTTTGCAGATTGCTATATTGAATCTCACGCTTTTGGATTTAATTCTGATAATAAATATTTTGTATTTTTCTCAAAAAAACAAGGTGAGGTTGGTTCGCTTCATCTCTTGAACCTCAATAATCCAAATCAGCTATATAGTTTTCATCAGACTTATGTTGGTGAATATCAATATTCAAGAGAGGATGATTATGTTTATAATTTTAGCGGCGACAACCAATACTTTACTTTTTATTCCGACGTAAAAGATAACATTGGCACATTGCATTTGATAGATATACAGGATACGAGTAATCACTATACTTATCCTAATATACGACAGCAGAGTGAAAAATTTAGTACAAATAATAACTTTCTCGCTTTTTCGTCAGCAACAAATCAAGTGAACTTAGTTTCTTTAAAATTCCCTAAAAATCCTTTTATCTATAAAACAAGGCATGAATATGGAATA
>CAZJXN010000032.1:12960-38740 GCA_964549655.1 uncultured Saprospiraceae bacterium | reverse complement strand
TTTAAAGGAGTTAAGACCAATATTTTAACTTCTCTATTTTTGAAATTGTCATAAGAAGTTGGTTTTAATTTTTTTATTCTATCATTATACAACCCAACTCCTGTTCTTTCATTATGAAAGTAATAAGTAGGCTTACTAATTGTATTTTGTTCAAAATTCGAATTTGGAAGGGTGTTAAAAAGAAAACTTGTTATTTTCATTCCATCAGGTAAAAACAATTTATCTTTTATTTTATTTAAGTTTTCTTCAAAATCTTTGATAATTTTATACTCTGATTGCTGTAAGTAAGCTTGATTTTTAAAGCTTTTATATTGAGCAGTTTGTCCAGTCGCTTCAAGAAATTTTTTAATATTTGCAAATGAAGAAATAATTTCTCCATCTTGGTTTCTACCCCAATTTCTAGTATCAACATTTCTGGCAATATATTCCTCATCTGATAGGATAAGCTTTGGAGGATAACACTTTCTAACTGAAAGACAGTAAACGATTTTTTTTGATACATGAGGCTTGATAAACTGAAATCCAAATTTTAATACAGGGCAAAGTAAAATTCCTTCTCCTGAAAATCCTTCTTCTTGTTTTAGCTTTAAATCCCAAATATGAGAATACTTGCGTTTAACTAGTTCTCTTCCACTTTCTTCTAAAAGATAAACAAAAGTATTTTCAATTATTTGGCTCCATACAGTGGGATGAGAATCGTTTGAAATTTTTTGAGGCTTGAAGTCAATGGGTAAAGGACTAGGGTTATCAGGAATTTTCGACCAACAATATATTTTGTTTTCCTTATTCACCTCATCGTACCAATAGTAAAAGTTGTAAGAAGGGTTATTCTCTTTTAGAAGAGCGAAGTTTTCCCGGTCACCTAGATAATCGGAACTTACTATATTAAGTTCTATCTTATTTGTACAAATTTCAAAAACATTTATATTTAACGTATATTCTGTGGAATTACATTACATGACTAGCATTTTCTTGAATAAATACACTTTTTATGCCATTTTATATTTTATGCCATTTTGGCAGGTTTAAATTATTAAATTTTAATCAGTTGAGAATATTCAATTTTATGCAAATATTTTTGGCAGTAGCTATGCCAAAATTGCGTTATTTTGATTGTTGTTGTATTCAGCGAAACTTTTTTCCCTATCCTTACTGTTAAGAGCAAAAATGTTATATCAAAACCCAACACATGGACACCACCCTCCACAAAAAAGCCCTACTTTTCACTGGTTTGCTTTTACTTTCCCTGCTCACCTTCTGGTGGCTAAAATCCGCAACAGATGCTGTATCTTCGCATATTGTATGGTCAGTCACAGCTTTGCAAACGGCGGAGGAAATCATTCAACAGATTACGGAAGAAAATACTTATAATGGCTCAAGTGGCGGCAATAACAAACAGAGTCTGAAAGATGAAATTAAAGCGGCGAAAGGTAAGTTGAGTAAGCATGATTACAAAAAAGTAAAATCAGAATACGAGCAATTGCTCGACCACGTCAACAAATTGGAGAAATATAAAGCAAATCCTTTGAAGTATGACAACAAAGGAATTTTGCAAAATGCGCCAAATGACCAGATTCGTCAGCAGATTATTAACGGCAGAATTTTAAAATTAGAAAGGGAAATACAAACCTTTTATAACAATATCATTAAAACGCTAAATACCATATAACAGCTATGAAAGTTAAAATAGATGAATTGGAACAAGTGCTGACTACGCTGTTAACGGAACTACGGGAACAAAATGGAGCAGAAATTGACATTGAGAAGGAAGATTTTTATTGGACGATTCCGCAGGAAGATTTGTATAATCCATATCAAAAGCCGCAGGAACTCATGCTGGGTCAATTATCAGATGACTTGGAACACCTTCACAAACTCGCTACACATGAATTGCCGACGGTGAACAACGACTTTGTAAAATTGAGTGCTATTTTTCAAATCATTGGATATAAAGACACGCTTACAAGTTATGAGCCTGCAAATCAACTTAAATGAAATTGAAAAAGCGATGTCCGTCTTACTCCACGATTTGCGGGAAGCGCAAGGCGAAATCATTGAAGTCGAGCCAGTTGACTATTATTGGTCTGTTCCGAGAGTTGCGTTATACGACCCTTATAAAGAACCAACGGATTTAACTTTAGGACAACTGACAGATGATCTGGAAGAAATGAAAAAATTAGCAGAAGGAACTTCCGAACCGGTCTCCCTATATTTGGTCAAAATGAGCGCTATTCTGGCGATGCTGGGGCATAAGACGGTGTGGTAAGTTCAATAGCCCTCCCATTCCGCCAATTTCACTGCCACCCACACTTCCTTTCCATCCTGAATCTCCATTTCAGCGATGACGGTATCGCCGGAAGAGAATCGCCAATGCTCGTCCTCTGAGATGGGCTGCTCACAAATGATAAATGCACCATCTTCTTGCTGTACTGCTTCTAAAAGTCCCCACACAGGCGTTGCTTCATCTAGCAGTTCTACCAATATTTTCGTGCTTTCTTCCATGGTTTAATTTTGTCAAATTCTTTTTGAATGTTGTGCGTAACCGTGAAATGTCGCAATCCAATACAATGGCTTCCGATATAATTTTTATTTTTGTTTCAGAAGTTGTGTTGGTAGCGCAATATTATAATCAATAATTATTATTTCAAAATTATTTTTATAATTTGATTGTATTTTTATTTCAAATAATTATAAATGGCAGAAGAACAGAAAGTTGAACAAGGGAAGCGATTGAAAGCGATGCGGAAGTTTTTGCGGATTAGTCAGGCGGAATTGGCACAGACACTGTCGGTGACGCAATCCTTCTTGTCGCTGATAGAAAGTGGCAAGGGCGCGTTGTCCCGAAATGTGCTTACGAATATAAGTAATTATTACACCGAGATTAACACGAATTGGCTGCTCAATGGGACGGGCGAAATGTTGATAAAATATAGGAACAAGACGACTGCTTCGCAAGCCAATGAACAGCAATTAGACTACGAAAATGCTTCGGAAGAAATGGATGACTTGAATCGTAGAGTGCGGTACATAGAGGAATTTATGGCGAAGAAATTTGTAGATTTTGACCCGGAGGAACGTTAAGTAAGTTGGCAGTTTTTAGTCCTCCTACGCTAAAGCTACGGCGGATAAATAGGCAGTGCTCTAAGCGTTGAAAATCAATTTCTGTATCATTCGCGATATTTGTAACCAATTCTAAAACCATTTATAAACACTTGTAAATTTATGATTTATTGCATTGCTTCGCCGACAAAAAACCAATCGAAGATTGGTGATACATTCTATGAACACCTGTTGTATTCTACCTTTTTATTCGCCTTATGCTTTTTGATCGGAACGCCCCTTTCCGCTCAAAAAAAGTACGAGCCCACGTGGGCATCCATTGATACGCGTCCGATTCCAGCGTGGTTTGAGGATGCGAAGTTTGGCATTTTCATTCACTGGGGCGTGTATGCCGTGCCAGCGTATAGCCCGACGGTGCGCGATAGTGTGGGCATTTATGACCGATACGCCGAGCATTACTGGCGGCGACTGGTCAGTCCAGGAGAAACTCAACAGTATTTTATTGACTTTCACAAAAAAATGTATGGCGATAAAGCGCAATATCAAGATTTTGTAAAAGATTTTAAAGCAGAATTATTTGAGCCAGCGGATTGGGCAGAGCGATTCAAAAAAGCAGGGGCGAAATATGTGGTGTTGACTTCCAAACATCATGAGGGCTTTCCATTGTGGGGTTCGCAACATTCTTGGAATTGGAACGCGGTGGAAGTCGGTCCGCATCGGGATTTGCTGGGCGACCTCACGACGGCAGTGCGAGCAGAGGGAATTAAAATGGGTTATTATTATTCCTTATTAGAATGGTTTCATCCATTATATAAAAAGGAAACAATTAATCAATATGTGGATCAGCACATGATTCCACAAATGAAAGATTTGGTGACGCGCTATAAACCCGATGTTTTTTGGACGGATGGAGAGTGGGATTACCCTTCTGCTACTTTAAAAAGTACGGATTTTTTGGCGTGGCTGTACAATGATTCGCCCGTGAAAGAAAGTGTAGCAACGAATGACCGTTGGGGAAGCGAAACACGTGGCAAGCACGGCGGCTACCACACCACGGAGTATGATTTGATACATGAGGGTATCGCGACGGGCAAACAATTTTCGCACCCGTGGGAAGAATGTCGTGGTATTGCAGGGTCGTTTGGTTATAATCGGATGGAGATTTTGGAAGATTATTCAACTTCGGAAGAACTCGTTCACATCCTGATAGACAAAGTGGCGCGCGGCGGAAATTTATTGTTGAATATCGGACCAACGGCGGACGGGCGCATTCCAGTTATTATGCAACAACGCTTGTCGGACATGGGCAAGTGGCTGGAAGTCAACGGCGGAAGCATTTATGAAACCCGCAAATGGGACCAGGCACCTCCCGTGACTGCGAAAACGACGGTTTATTACACCAAAAAAGGAAAAGATTTATACGTGATTACCACCAAATTTCCAACGCAATCCATTGTGATTGATAATATAAAGCAACCCGCTAAAGTTATAATGTTAGGTTTAAAAAGTAATAATCCGTCTACCTTTAAAAATGGAAAATTGACCATTATGCCGCCCGTTGTTACACCAGCGAATAATCCGTGTAATTACGCTTGGGTTTTTAAATTGGAAGGGGCATTGTAAAAGCTTCACTAATTGATGGACCATTTATAATTGACGATTGACTATCGTATAATAAACTGCTAATCAAGTAAATTAGCTATTCAGATGTGACGATTATTTAGGTCAGACTAAGTAAGTTGGCGGTAGGCGGTAGGCAGACACTCAATGAATTGACCAGCAACAACTTAAGTTAAATTTATTTTATAATTTAATCCTGTAGCCTATTTTTTTAGCCTAACTTGCTCATCTTTAATTGTATAACCTGAACTGGCGTTAAATTGCTAGTTCCGTTGTTGCATCAAAAAAATGGACTTTTTCCATATTTAAAAATAAAAACACTTGTTCGCCTATCATCGGTGCGGTTGTTGGATTCACACGTGCTACCATCTTCGCATTGCCAATGTGAAAATGTAGAAACGTTTCGTTTCCCATCGGTTCCATCATTTCTAAATTGGTTTCAAAAGGTTGAAAATGAGCTTTTTCTGATAGATTTTGCGCATGAATATCTTCTGGGCGGATTCCTATAATCAATTTCTTTCCCTGTAAATTTTTATCTTTCACAGGAATTTGAATCGTTCCACTCTCATCTAAAAAAACACCTTCCGCATTGACCGAACCTTCCAGAAAATTCATCGCTGGGCTGCCGATAAATCCTGCTACAAATCTATTTTTAGGGTGATTGTACAAATTCAAAGGCGTATCCACTTGTTGAATTAAGCCGCCATTCATTACCACGATTCTATTTGCCATTGTCATGGCTTCCACTTGGTCGTGCGTCACGTAGATGATGGTAGCGTTTAATTCTCGATGCAGCCGAGCAATTTCAAAGCGCATTTGCACCCGTAGTTTCGCATCCAAATTGCTTAACGGTTCGTCAAATAAGAATACTTTTGGGTGGCGTACAATCGCTCTACCCACTGCCACTCGCTGCCGCTGCCCGCCGGAAAGTGCTTTCGGTTTTCGTTGTAATAAATCTTGCAAACCTACGATTCGCGCCGCTTCTGCTACTCGCTCTTGAATTTCTACTTTTGAAAACCGCCGCAATTTCAAACCAAAAGCCATATTGTCAAATACCGTCATGTGTGGATAGAGCGCATAATTTTGGAATACCATTGCAATGTCGCGGTCTTTCGGCGGCACGTCGTTTACCTGTCGTTCACCGATGAAAAGATTTCCTTCGCTGATGTCTTCCAAACCGGCTATCATACGTAAAGTGGTTGACTTTCCACAGCCTGATGGTCCTACCAATACCACAAATTCGCCATCTTGCACGGTAAAATCCACTTTATCCACTGCGCGTACGCCGCCGTCGTATATTTTTGAAATCTGTTCTAAACGCACTGCTGCCATAATCCTTTTGTAATTATTAAAGTCGCGGTAATAAAAAAGTTGCCCCGTGCTTTAGCGCGGGGAGCCGAAAAGTACAAACTTGGGCTTTAGCCAAATCCTTATATTTGGCTAAAGCCACTAATTATGCTTCTTTCACATCCCCGCGCTAAAGCACGGGGCAATTGTATTCCCAAAAATATTATCCAGCCAGTTCTATAAACGTTGGTTACTAAATTTACTTTTGTAAAAAAGAAACCTTTGCCTATGTTTACCCCCAGCAAAATACAGTAAAATATGGAGATGCAGCAATACCGATTTTTATTGTACGGTTTTTGCCTTCTTTTTTTAACCATCAGTTGCCAGCCCAAACCACAAACCTACGATTTTATTATTCGCAACGCCTTGATTTACAACGGCTCTGGTGAACAGCCGTTCAACGGTGATATTGCTATCAATGCTGATACAATTGCAGCCATTGGCTTGCTGGAGCGCGACACAGGCAGGCAAGAATTGGGGGCAAGAGGTTTAGCCGTCAGTCCCGGTTTTATCAATATGCTGAGTTGGGCGACGAATCTGGTGGAAGACGGGCGCGGTATGAGCGACCTCAAGCAAGGCGTTACACTCGAAGTGCTGGGCGAAGGCACGTCGCTTGGTCCGTTTATTCTGCCATTGTATAAAAATACGGATGTGCCACTTGCGACTTTTGGCGACCATTTTAATTATTTGGAACGAAAAGGTATCGCGCTGAATGTCGCATCATTTGTAGGCGCAGCTACGATTCGAGCGTATGAATTAGGTTTTGAAAATATAGACCCCACGTCAGAACAATTAGAACGGATGAAAAAAAAAGTACGACAATGTATGGAAGAAGGCGCACTGGGTATTGGTTCTGCGCTCATTTATGCGCCGGGCGTGTATGCGGAAACGAATGAACTAATTGAAATTTGCAAAGCTGCAAGCGAATACGGTGGCACGTACAGCACCCACATGCGCAGCGAGGGCAATCGCTTACTGGAAGCAGTAGACGAAGTCATTCACATTGCAAAAGAAGCTAATGTAGATGTAGAAATTTATCATTTGAAAGCTGCTGGAAAAAGAAATTGGTCAAAATTAGACCAAGTCATTTCAAAAATTGACAGTGCGCGAGCGGCTGGTTTGAATGTTGGTGCCAATATGTATTTGTACACCGCTGGTTCTACCGGATTAGACGCTGCGATGCCGCCTTGGGTGCAGGAAGGTGGCTATCAGGCATGGATAAAGCGTTTGCGACAGCCCGCCATTCGTAAAAAAGTGATTGCTGAAATGCGCTCCGATACGTCGGATTGGGAAAATCTGTATCGCCTCGCTGGTGCGGAACAGACGCGCTTGGTTGGATTCAAAACTCGAAAATTGCGCAATTTATACGGTGGAAAAACTTTAGCTGAAATCGCCATTTTAAGAAATCAATCGCCTGAAGATGCTGCGATTGACTTGGTAATTCAGGATGGAAGTCGGGTGCAAGTCGTTTATTTTTTAATGTCAGAAGACAACATCCGCAAGGAAATCAAGCTGCCGTATATGAGTTTTTGTTCGGATGCGAATTCGCCAGCTGTAGAAGATTCCGGTAGCGGAGCGAGTACGCACCCTCGTAAATTCGGCAATTTTGCACGACTTTTGGGAAAATACGTGCGCGACGAAAAAGTGATTCCATTAGAAGAAGCAATTTACAAACTGACCTATTTATCCGCTCAAAAATTAAAAATTCAAAAACGGGGTTTATTAAAAACAGGATATTTCGCAGATATTGTTATTTTCAATCCTGCAACGATACGCGACAACGCTACGTACGAAAACCCGCACCAATATGCCACTGGCATAGAACACGTTTTTGTAAATGGCATCCAGGTTTTAAAAAATGGCGAACACACAGGAGCGATGCCGGGACGGTTTGTAAAGGGACCAGGGTTTAAAAAGGGGTGATAGGGTGATGGGTGATTTTTAAAAAGAGGATGGGAGGATAGGAAGATGGGGCGGTAAAAATCTGTGAAAAAAAAGGGTGATAGTTTATAGGGTGATTCGCTCTGCGTCCTCTGCGAAAAACTCTGCGTTCTCTGCGGTTAAAAAATGCCGTGAGCGATCCGTATCGAGCAGCCAATATCTATTTCTTAACACCATATTCAAAACAGTATGAAAATCCTAAAACTCTTTCTTCTACTATGCACGATAGTGGCACTCGCCGCTTGTCAGCAAAATCCACAATACGATTTAATTATTCGAAATGCTATGATTTACGACGGCTCCGGCAAAGCACCGATGCAAGGCGATATTGCTATAAATGCCGATACGATTGCCGCCGTCGGAAATATGGGCGAAGCAAAAGGCAAACAAGAACTTGACGCGAAAGGCATGGCGGTCAGTCCCGGTTTTATCAATATGCTGAGTTGGGCGACCGAAAGCCTGATTCACGACGGGCGCGGCATGAGCGACATCAAGCAAGGCGTTACGCTGGAAGTGATGGGCGAGGGCGGCTCAATGGGACCGCTCAACGACACCATGAAAATGCAAATGAAAAGTGATCAAGGCGACATTAAGTTTGATGTGGATTGGACGACACTTGGCGAATATTTGACCTACCTTGAAAAAAAAGGGGTTTCTCCGAATGTCGCTTCGTTTGTGGGTGCAACGACTTTGCGGGTACACGAAATTGGCTACGCTGACCGCGAACCTACGCCAGAAGAATTGAATCGGATGAAGGAATTAGCAAAGCAAGCGATGGAAGAAGGCGCACTTGGCATTGGCGCGTCGCTCATTTACGCACCGGCTTTTTATGCGAAAACCCCCGAATTGATTGAATTGTGTAAAGTCGCCAGCCAGTACAACGGTGCTTACATCACGCACATGCGCAGCGAGGGCAACAAGATTTTGGAAGCCGTAGATGAAACGATTCGCATCGGAAAAGAAGCAAATCTACACGCCGAAATCTATCACTTGAAAGCCGGAGGAAGTCAGAATTGGGCGAAGATGGATCAAGTCATCGCTAAAATTGACAGCGCGCAAAAAGCTGGCATTAAAATCGCTGCTAATATGTACACGTATATCGCCGGAGCTACGGGTTTGGATGCCTCCATGCCGCCATGGGTGCAGGAAGGTGGGTATGCGGAATGGTCGAAACGATTGCAAGACCCTGCCATTCGCAAGCGCGTAGCTGCCGAGATGAAAACCGATGCGCAAGATTGGGAAAATCTTTACTTCTCCGCTGGAAGTGCAGAAAAGCTATTATTAGTTGGTTTTAAAAGTGATACATTAAAAAAATATACAGGCAAATCATTAGCAGAAGTTGCAAAAATGCGCGGCAAATCGCCAGAAGAAACCGCGATGGATTTGGTGATTCAAGATGGCACACGCGTCGGAACGGTTTATTTTTTAATGTCAGAAGATAATGTCAAAAAGCAAATTAAACTGCCATACATCAGTTTTGGTTCGGATGCGGAAGCCCCTGCGCCGGAAGGAGATTTTTTAAAATCCAGCACCCACCCACGGGCGTATGGCAATTTTTCAAGATTGTTAGGCAAATACGTTCGGGACGAAAAAGTGATTCCACTCGAAGAAGCGATTTATAAATTGACCAGCCTGTCTGCACAAAAATTGAAAATTCAAAAGCGAGGTTTATTGCAAACAGGCTACTACGCCGACATCGTTATTTTCGACCCTACGAAAGTGAAAGACAATGCTACTTTTGAAAAGCCGCACCAATATTCCGAAGGCATGATTCATGTTTTTGTAAATGGGGTGCAGGTTCTAAAAGATGGGGAGCACACTGGCGCAACGCCGGGAAGATTTGTGAAAGGACCGGGATTTAAAAAGGGGTAATGGGAAGATAGGAGGATGGGAGGATGGGAGGATAGGGTGATGCGATGCGCTCTGCGTCCTCTGCGAAAAACTCCGCGCTCTTTGCGGTTAAAAAATACGTTGTAAGTGCAAATCTCAAACAATTATACTACAATATCCAATTTAATATCCATGATGAAATTAAAATATACTCTTATATTATTGGCAATAAGCCTTTTATATAATTTAAAAACGTTTGCGCAAGTAAGTCCTGCTGCCATTCAACAGCTCGACAATTATATCGAAAAAGCCCGCCAACAATGGGATGCACCCGGTTTGGCAGTAGCAGTAGTCAAAGATGGAAAAGTCCTGTTCGCAAAAGGCTACGGCGTACGCGAATTGGGAAAACCTGAAAAAGTAGACGCACAAACGATTTTCGCTATTTGCTCGACTACCAAAGCGATGACTGCCGCTGCAATGGGCATGCTCGTGGACGAAGGAAAAGTAAGTTGGGATGATAAAGTCATCAAACACTTGCCTGATTTTCAGTTGTTTGATGCATACGTCACGCGGGAGTTGCGCATTCGAGATTTATTTACACACAATGCCGGATTGGGCAACGCTGATTTCTTGTGGGGCGACACCGACCTTTCGTCCGATTCTATTTTACATCAAATGCGGCTCGTGCGACCAGCATATCCGTTTCGAGGCGGCTACACGTATCAAAATATAATGTACCTCACGGCTGGCAACGTCATTGAAAAAGTGAGTAAAATGTCATGGGAAGATTTTTTGCAAAAGCGTATTTTTCAACCTTTGAGCATGACCCATACTTATTCCAATCAGCAGCGCTCTTTGGTTCAAAAAAATCGCTCTATTCCACATTATAAAATTGAAAATAAAATTACACCTATCACCGATTCTAATGCAGATGCCATTGCGCCTGCCGGAGCGGTTTGGTCGAGTATTGAAGACATGGCAAAATGGACGCAATTCGTACTCGATAGTGCCAAAATAAATGGCAAGCGATTATTAAAACCAGAAACTTACACGGAATGGCTAAAGCCTCAAACCATTGTAACAGACGCAGGATTCTACCCAACGCAAACACTTACCAAACCCCATTGGAAAACGTATGCACTGGGCTGGTTTCAACAGGATTATAAGGGCCGCGCTGTGAGTTTTCACACTGGAAGTCTGGCAGGTACGGTTGCCATTTTGGGTACGATTCCAGATGAAAAATTGGGCGTGTATGTGTTTGGAAATTTAGACCATGCAGAAGTGCGCCACGCGATTATGTATAAGGTTTTTGATGTATTTGCCGGAACGGAAAATGGGCGCGATTGGAGTACGGAATTTAAAACATTATATGATGATATTGCAAAAAAAGCCGAAGAAACCGAGCAAAAACAAATATCGAAACGAGTAGCGAACACGAAGCCGTCTTTACCACTGGAACGCTACGTCGGCACTTATGCTGACCCATTGTACGGTGCAATGAAAGTCGAATTAAAAAACGACAAGCTACATATTCAAGCAAGTTCTAAAGCCTCGCTTTCCTTAGAACATTGGCATTATGATACGTTTCAAGGCGCTTGGAACAAAGCTTGGGATGGCAAATCGTTGATTACGTTTCAATTAGATGGAAACGGAGAGGTGAAGGAATTGGAAATGGCGGGCGTAATATTGGGGAGGATAAGAAGATAGGAGGATGGGAACATCGGAGGATAAGAGGATGGGAACAAGCGCATCCTCTTATCCTCCACTTTACACGAATCTTTCCAAATGATATTCCACCAAAGTCCGCAAAGTCACGAGTGCCAAGCTTTTAGCAGCTTCGGCTTTGAAACCTTTGTCTAAATAAAAATCTTCGAGTCGGGCTTGCGATTGAAAATACGCCGCTTTGAAAGCCGTCACCGTTTGTTGATTGCCAGCATCGCGGGTCGCCCAATTATCCAAACCGGTGAGCATTTTTGCGCTCCATGATTCTGTGTCTTTCACATCCGAAGCGGCTATTGGTCTGGGCGACACGTACAGCATAGACCGTAGCGACGCGGCTTGCGCTAATTCTTCGGTGTCTAACTTTTTATCAGTATTTAAATCAGCAGCAATGGTATGTAATAAGCGTACTTCTTCCCAATTCAAAAACTGGTCGCAGGCTTTCAAAGGAAAATCGAGAGAAGCAACAGCAGCATATCGTTCAAATACGGAAGCCATTTCCTTCGGGTGGCGCTGATAGAGCCAGCAAGGAGCCATAATCGTGTTCCCCGGCGCGCTGTGAATGTAATGTAAATGTAATAACAATTGCGCCAAATCATTATACGCATACGTAGAACGATAATCAAAAGGTGGCTGCTTGGCAAGTTTTTTGGCGGTAAATGCTTCTTTTACAGCCGTATTCATTAAACGATTCACTTCATTACTTACACCATTGGTTATAAATAAATTATAAGCTTGATATGCTTTTGCAACGGGCGTAGTAGAACCTATAATAGTCGTCATTGCCGAAGGGTCGTCGGGAAGCGTATTAATTGCAGTTTGCAAACGACTCGTTGATGCGCCTTTCCCTTCCATTTGTCCTGCCAATACTACATATTTTTGCAATTCCCGATTGCCGGTTTTCATCGCTGTGTAAGCATCTGCTGTGCCTTTTCCATAAAAACCATCAAGACTGCCTTTGTAATACCCTTCTGTTTTTAATAATTTTTGTAAATTCAAAGCGGAACTGCGCTTTACATCCGTGTGTAATTTTGGCATCGTAGGCGCGGCTACTTTTCGGGCAGTTGCAGTTCCTCGTGGAGTCAGTGTTGTATTTGGAGAAACAATGCGCGGTTCTTGATTATAAATCGGGGGCATCGTAGTCTGCTGGTCATAAGAAGGCGGCACATTGTTATTTACCGTTGGCGGTGTGTAATTTAATTCTAATGGAATGAGCGGCTCTTTCAGATTTGTCTCAAATTTCGTCAGCTTATGTAGAAAAATTGTATTCATGTTTTTAACAAAAGCATCTTTAAAACCGGCTTTTTTGAGCGCATCCAACGTAGGTTTGGCAGCATCTGCATTTACAAACATAGCCGTCAAAATCTTCACGTTATCGCCGCTGATGCTGGCGTACAAATCCTGTACTTTCGCATATTCTCCCCAATTGATAGGCTTCTTGGCGTTTTTAGTAGCCAGTTGAATCGTAGAAACGATTTGCCCTTCCTGCGGCACTCGCTCTTGAATAAATGCATTGATGTAACCTTTGGCGCGCACTTGTTGCCAGACTTTCTCTGCGGCAGCCCTGTTTTCAAAACCGCCTACATATACCAACGATAGATTGACATTTGTCTTCACGGCGTGTACAAATCCGAGCGGCTGCAAGGCGGTGAAATCCTGTGGCTGCGCGTCCATAAAGGAACCGACCTGAATGGTAAAATAACTTTGCGCGACCAAAATCTGATTCAAACATAGAAAAGTGAGTAATAAAACCGGCAGTTTTTTCATAAGTCAGACAAGCTTTTTTGCATTATAACGTAAATATAAGCAGAAATGATGTGTAGTGGCACTATTTTGATAAAATGGCGGTAGAATAGGATGAAGAGAAAAAAATCCGTCCACGATCCGTCGCACCCGCGCAAATCCGTGTTCTATGAAGTAACAAGAGTAATCTCCTTATCGAAATTATCTTTTGTTCCATCGCATGGAGTGGAAGCACTTTTTTGTTTATAAACAATTTTCATACCTGTGTCATTTCTATAAAATAGGAAAATTCAATTACCCTTCAGAAAAACGCTATGAAAATAGGTATCGTCTGTTACCCGACTTACGGAGGTAGTGGTGTACTGGCTACAGAACTGGGCTTGGGCTTGGCAAAACGTGGACATCAAGTGCATTTCATCACTTACCGGCGACCGGCTCGATTGAGTGTTTTTCATGAAAATGTGTACTTCCATGAAGTCACCGCAGAAGAATATCCGTTGTTTGAATACGCGCCTTACGACACGGCACTTGCCAGTAAATTGGTGGATGTGGTGAAATTTGAAAACCTGGATTTGCTCCACGTGCATTATGCGATTCCGCATGCGACGGTGGCTTATGTTGCCAAGAAAATTCTGCTTTCGGAAGGGCGATATGTTCCTTTCATCACCACCTTGCACGGTACGGATATTACCATTGTCGGTAATAATAATGCATTCGCGCCAGTTGTCGCTTTTTCTATCAATAAATCGGATGGCGTGACGGCAGTTTCCGAAAGTCTTCGACAGCAAACGTATGATTATTTTGATATTAAAAAAGAAATAAAAGTTATTTATAATTTTATTGATTTTGAGCGCTTTAGTAAAAGCAATAAAGACCATTTTAAAAAAGCCATTGCCCCAAACGGAGAACGCATCTTGTTGCACGTCTCTAATTTTCGGAAAGTGAAACGGGTGGAAGATGTAGTACGTGTTTTTAAAAAAGTAGCTGACCAAATTCCAAGCAAGTTGATTTTTGTAGGCGATGGACCGGAACGGCATAATGTGGAAGAACTATGTCGAAAAATCGGCATCAGCCACGACGTACGCTTTCTGGGAAAACAGGATGCGGTGGAAGAACTACTCGCCATTGCGGATTTATTTGTAATGCCCTCCGAGAGTGAAAGTTTTGGTTTGGCAGCACTCGAAGCGATGGCGTGCGAAGTGCCAGTCGTATCCAGCAATGCAGGTGGCTTGCCAGAAGTTAATATTCATGGCGTAACGGGTTTGTTGAGTAATGTAGGCGATGTAGAACAAATGGCGAAAAATGCGATTACTATCTTGAGTGACGACGCGGTGCTGCAAGAATTTCGTGCCAATGCCCTCGCGCAAGCAAAGCGATTCGACATCAAAAATATCCTGCCGCAGTATGAAGAATATTATGAAGAAATTTTAAAGACAGCGGTTTATGCTGGTAATAATATTAAAGCATTGACCATTGACTATTAATTATTGACCATTTATTATTTAGCATTGACCATTCGCTATTTATTACTGATCATTTACTACTTTAGCTAAGTGGGTAAATAGTAAATGCTCCATGTTAAATGAGTTCGAGCCAAAAATTATTAGCCCCTAAGCCGAGTGTAATGTGTATTTTATCCTGATTTAATAATTCCAATAAGGCGAGAAAAGTGACGATGGCGTGAATTCGGTTAATACAGGTTGAAAAAATATATTTAAAATCGGTCTTTTTTCCTTTCTCAATTTTGGATAGAATCTGCTGTTGTTCCTCTTCAATGTTATAACTAAATTGTGCAATTTCATGTATCGTGCGTGGCTTCACGTCTTCCAAACGCCGCACCAATCGCTCAAATGTTTTCAATAATTTAAATAACGTCACTGATTCTAACTCATTGTCTACCAATGCTTTTACGGCTATTTGAGCAAGTTCGTCCGTCACATTGCCGCGCGGGTTACGCACGGAGCGTTGCGCTTCTAATTCGCGCATTTCTTCGAGCACACTTTTATAGCGACGATATTCTAAAAGGCGTTGTATCAGTTCTTCGCGTGGGTCTATCTCGTTTCCAGCCTCATCTATTTGCTTGCGTGGAATAAGTAATTTTGCTTTAATCCGACACAATGTAGCCGCCACCAATATAAATTCACTTGCTAAATCAATGTTCATCTGTTCTGCCCGATGGATATAATTCAAAAAATCATCCGTAATTTTAGCGATTGGAATATCATGAATATCCAATTCGTCCCGCTCTATAAAAAATAGCAGCAGGTCAAACGGACCCTCAAACTGTGGAATTTTTATGTTGTAAGTCGCAGTCATATTTTTTAGATGCCAGATGCCAGACTGACCGTGTTTCGTATTTGGTAGTATAAAGTTAAATGAATTTCTAAATTACGGATGTAAAATGTCTGAACGCTGATTATTATGATTTCTGTGAGGGACGTGATTTATCACATACTTTGCGCCCTCTGCGACTCTGCGGTTAAAAAATGCGGTGAGGGATAGAAAACGCTGCGTTCTCTGCGAAAACCTCTGCGTCCTCTGCGGTTTATAAAATGTGGTGAGGGCTATGCGTAGAGAAAAATCCGCCAGAATCCGCGTCATTCCGTTTTACGGAACAAGTTCCGCATTCCAATTAATGTATGAGCGAAAAGCAATAAGCGTATGACGAAAGGTAAACTTTATTTAATCCCAACGCCACTTGGCGAAGCCGCTACACCTACCATTCCAGCGTATGTGGTAGATATTATACAAAAATTAGATATTTTTATTGTAGAACGCGCTAAAACGGCTCGTCATTTTATTAAAGCCCTTTGTCCTACTAAATCATTACCGGAACTTATTTTACATGAACTCAATGAACACACGCCTGCCCAAGATATTACGACTTTTTTGGATGCTGCGGAACAAGGGAAAGACATTGGCTTGATGTCGGAAGCAGGATGTCCCGGCGTGGCAGACCCTGGCGCGGCGGTTGTACGATTGGCGCATCAAAAAGGGATAGAAGTCGTGCCGCTCGTAGGACCATCGTCTATTTTATTGGCACTCATGGCATCGGGTATGAATGGGCAGTCGTTTTGTTTTCATGGCTATTTATCCGCTAAAAAACCAGAATTGGAAAAGGATTTAAAACGCTTAGAACAGCTTTCCGCAAAATTGAATCAAACGCAATTATTTATAGAAACTCCTTATCGCAATGGAAATGTAGTAGAAACTGCTTTAAAAGCCCTCGCCCCACAGACGCAATTTTGCATCGCCGTAGATTTGACTTTGGAAACACAATGGATTCAAACTAAAACGATTTTACAATGGAAAAAAGCGGAAGTGCCTGATTTGCACAAAAGACCAGCGATATTTTTGATGTATGGGAAATGAAACTTATGATATTTTACTCAAGCGGCTGTAATCCTCATTTTTTCTGTCTTTTCTTCAAAAAAACAATAAAAAATCCCAAGCTAAGTAAAAAAATATCCCAATATCACAATATCTCAACCTCCTCTCCCAGCCTTGGAATCATTACATCCTGAAAACCTTGTTGTAATAAAAGCTCCCGAAAACTCTCCTGTGCTTGCAATACACCATGCACCAGAAATAATTGCTTTACACTCGCCTTCTGATTTTCCAAAAAATGAATCATTTCCCAGCGGTCGCCGTGCGCGGAGAAGGAATCCATGACGGCTACTTCGGCACGTACTTGTTTCATCTCCCCAAAAAGTTTAATTTGTGTCGCACCATCGCGCAATTTTCCCGCGGGCGTATCGGGCGAGGCATAGCCTACGATCAGCACCGTATCTCGCTCGTCTTCAATGTTGTTATTCAAATGATGCTTGATGCGCCCGGCATTTGCCATACCTGACGAACTGATAATGATGCACGGCTCATCCGACAGATTCAGGGCTTTAGAATCTTCCACATCCTGAATATAAGTGAGCGAATTGAAGCCAAACGGATTATCATCTGTCAACATATATTCGGTGATTTCTGTATCAAAACATTCCGGGTGCGCGCCGTAGACAGTTGTAGCATTTACGGCAAGTGGACTATCCACATACACTTTTATGGGTGGCAATTTTCCAGCCGTTATCAATTGGTCGAGAATATAAACCAACTCCTGCGTGCGCCCCACGCTGAAAGCAGGAATCAATACTTTGCCCCGTTTTTCTACACAAGTATGGTTTATTATTCGACAAAGATGTTCTGTTTCCGCAGGTGCGCCTTCGTGGTCGCGGTCGCCATACGTGGATTCACAAATCAAATAATCGCAAGGCGGCATCGGCTGCGGGTCGCGTAGAATGGGGCGATTTGGGCGACCGATATCACCTGTAAATCCAACAAATGTCGTTTTTTCATTTTCTGTAATTTTCAAGGTCACGCCTGCGCTGCCCAAAATATGTCCGGCATCATTGAAATAAATTTCGACTTGGTCTTGAATTTTATACCAACGGTCATAGCCATAACCAACGAATAATTTAAGCGTTTCTCCGGCATCTTTCATCGTGTAAAGCGGTTCGAGCGGCTCTATTTCGTCATTGTTGATGGCCCGCTCGCGGCGTTTATTAGTGTATTTGGCATCACTTTCTTGAATCTTTGCGCTGTCCATCAGCATGATAGCACATAGACTGCGCGTGGCGTGCGTCGCATGAATCACTCCTCGAAAACCATCGCTCACCAACTTCGGAATGCGCCCGGCGTGGTCAATATGTGCATGGGAGAGAATGAGGGTATCAATTTCAGCAGGATTAAAAAGCCATTGATTATTAAAATTGTCCATCTCTTTTGCATAACCTTGGTACAAGCCACAGTCTAAAAGGATTTTGTAGCCACTGTCAAGTGTAATCAGGTGAGCACTTCCAGTCACTTCGCGCGCTGCGCCGCAGAATTTGATTTGCATGGTTGGTTTGGTGGTTTTATTTGATATAAAATATCAACTTTGTGGAAAGTATGTTATTAGATTGTTTCATCAAACCTTCAATTTTCCGCTTCATCCTCTACTTGTTCTACCGTCCCTTCATCCTTTACTTCCGTTGGCTCTTCAATATTTCGCACCGTGCCAAATTCTCGCTCCAGCGCCCGTTTCACCGCTTCCTTGCGGCGCTCGCTGAATAAGAAATCCTTTTGCACTTCGCTTTTTGCCATTTTTACTTTATAATCCGTTACTGTTCCGGCGATATTAAAATATAAATTGAACCAGCCATTTTTACGCGCGCGCTGCGGTTTCAAACTGGAATTAAAACTTTTTAAACGATTGGATAAAATCTGTCCAGCGTTTACTTTCATACTGTAATCCATATTATTTTCAAACGTATGCTCACCGCTCACCGTCAGATTCATCGCATTGCTTTGAATAAACATGGTGGGAATGTAAATTTTACCATCGGTAATCTCCAGATAATTTTCCAGTTCAGCAAAGCGAATATCGCGTAAATCCTGCACTTTCACGTAGGTAGCAAAGGATTCCAGCATTTTGAAATTCTTCAACACGCCATCGCGGATGCGCATATCAGCAAGTACACGAAGTTTATCATATTGAAAATTTCCGGTCGTATCCCAGTAAGCGAAAATGGCGATTTTAGCATCCAAATTGCCGCTCAAATTCTGGTTAGTTAGAATATCTTGCCCAAAGTTTTCCGTTTGCCGAAAGAATTCGGTCGCATCTACGTTTTCACAAGTCACTTTGGCGGTGAGTCGGGGCGAATTTTCAAAAAATACGTGTCCGTCCAGCCGGAGTGTGCCGCTCATGGCTTGCGTGTTGCCGAGTATGAGCAGTTCATTATTATCAAATTCTAACTTTCCACGAAAATCTTTACTTTCTATCAAATTGTAATTAATATTTTGAATCGTTGCATCAAATGTGCCTTTTAGAAATTGTGTAAATAGCTGGCGTTCTTCAATTTGTTCGGTTTTTAACGAATCTATTGTTATGGTATCTGCTTGTTGCTGCTCATCCGATAGTTGTGCAATTTTTATCAAACGGTCGAGGTCCAAATTTTGCGATTGTAACTCCGCTTGAAATTGTAAAGCCACATTATTCGGATTGGTAGAGTCAGCAAAAAACACAGGAATCACATTGATAGCCAAGCCTTTAAAGAAAATATCACTCCCTGCACCATTGAGTTTAAATTCAGGAACCGACAGCGTATCGCCATTCAATAGCAACCTACCTTGGTCAATCACCATTTTTTCTTCATTGATGGTCAGCGACGCATCGTCAAATTCTATCTCGCCACCAGCTTGTACTTGCTCCACGCGATTCGGATTTATCATGTCAGCATAGCGTCCATTTAGCGTCAGATTTTTAATTTCTACTTCGCCGCTGCCTTCCGTTATTTTCGGATTATTTAAAAAACCATATATCGCATCCATCGGCAACGCGCCATTCATGTAAAAATCCAATTGTGGATTGTCCAAATTATCCGCCTTGAGCCGCATTTCAAATAACTCTCGATTGAAATAACCTTTCAAATTTTGAATTTCAAAAACCGTACTTTCATTATTTCTATATTTACCATTTGTAAAATTGGCAGTAAAGGAAACATCGCGCAAATCTTCTTTGGACAGCGGACTTTCGATGCGCCCGTTTTGCAAACTAATCTCCGCGCGGATTTCAGGATTGAGCGTTTCTGTTGCTTGCCCTTTGATATAAGTTTTAAATATAAAGTTTCCATGGCTCGTGAGGTCGCCCAAACGTTGGGAAATCTGCTCCGGCAGCAGCGCGATGAGCGAAGATAAATTCCCTTCTGTGCAATCCAAATACAAGTCAAAAGACGGTCCTTTTTCAAATAATTCAATTTTTCCGTCTGCTTTAAACCGATTTTCATTCAACGCGAGATTCACTTCCTGCAAATCATAAATATTTTGTTCTAAATCCACTAACACTTTTGCCGTGTACCCCAAATTCGCCCCGACGAGGTAGCGCGTGCTGTCCATTTCCACAAAACTCGACTGAATCGCGGCTTCACTTTCCAACGAAAACTTTTTAGCTGAAAATTGCCCAGCAAACGTTGCGTTTTCTACATTCATCAACACACTTTGTTTCGCACTCGCATCTTCATAAATAACTTCTATGTTTTTCAAAGTTGCTTGTTTTAAATCAATGGCTGTGCCGTCGCCGTCATCCGTGGTTGGTTCCGTGGAAGATTTTACAATATCATAATTCGTTCTGCCGCGTCTGTCAATTTGTAAATTCAGTGCCCCATCATTCAATGCGACCGATTTGATTTTCAGGCTGGAGCCAAATAAACTTAATAAGCCAAACCGGAACGATAAATTTTCCGCTTCCATCAATACCCCGCCGCGCGTATCTTTGAGTAAAACACCTTTTAAATCCGCCGACACATCCGGCAGCGAGCGAATCAGCGACAAGTCAAACTCCTGCACCGTCAGCTCTGATTTCAACTGTTTATTGATTTCCGTTACAATTTTTCGACCGACTGCATCTTTAAAAACGGATGCAATTAAAAGCCAAGTGACTATCAGTAAGCCAATTACAATTACTAAAAAAATGAAAAAGCGTTTCCAGAATCGTTTCATAATAGGTGCGGTTGATTCTTGCGTAAAAATACCGATTTAAATTCATAACAAAAATGGAACTCTTTTGACGAAAGAAAAATTGTAAGAAAAGTTTGCATGGAAGAAAATCTACGCTTATCTTTGCACTCGCCTTTTGAAAGAAGGGCGAAATTAGAAAAGAAAAGCGATTAGCTCAGCTGGTTCAGCGCACTCCGACGCGTCGGAGGGGTCAGCGGTTCGAATCTCGTCATTTGAAAAGAAAAGAAGGGCGATTAGCTCAGCTGGTTCAGAGCATCTGTTTTACACACAGAGGGTCGGCGGTTCGAATCCGTCATTGCCCACCCTAAAAATCAAGGAGTTATAAACAAAAGTTTATAGCTCTTTTTTTATTTTCAAACAATTTTCAAACGAGAAGTGAGTTGATTTGTAGTCGGTTGAAGAATTCTTGCCTTTTGTTTTTCTGTAATTCATACTATATAAATTTATTTCTACCTGATCAAGATTTAGCTAATTTACAATTCTTTACCAAAGAAGAGAGTTAATACATTTGTATAAAATCATTAAAATCATGCCAAATAAAAGAGTCATTGTAGCCGGTAGTATCAACATGGATATTGTCACCTTAGTTTCCAAGCTGCCGCGCCCGGGTGAAACCATCATGGGACGAGGTTTGAAGTATTTTCCGGGTGGAAAAGGGGCAAATCAAGCCGTTGCAAGTGCCAAGTTGGGTGCTAAAACGGTCATGATTGGAAAAGTTGGTCAAGATGATTTTGGAAAGACTCTTACGAGCTTTTTGAAACACAATAAAGTCGAATTGCAACTTGGAACAGTAGATACACCAACAGGTACAGCCTTAATTGCGGTAGATGATTCGTCCGAAAATATGATAATTGTAGTACCGGGAGCCAATGCAATGCTTGAGAAACAAGATGTGGAGGCCATTACTTTTAATACTGGGGATATTTTGGCAGCACAATTTGAAATTCCATTAGAAACGATTGAAGCCTTTTTTGCAAAAGGGAAAGCCAGCGGAACCATCAATATTTTGAATCCGGCTCCTGCTAAGAAATGTAATGATTCGTTACTTGAATTAGTGGATATTTTAATACTAAATGAAACGGAATTAGAATTTTTCAGTGGTGCTAATTTAGATGATTTGAATAATCAAGATGCTATAATCACTGCTGCAAGAAATATTATAAAACTAAATCAGCAAATTATTATAACGTTAGGCGAAAAAGGCGCAATTATAGTAAATAGTCATTCCATTCATGTAATAAATGGTCATAAAGTGAAAGCGGTGGACACCACTGGTGCGGGCGATTGCTTTGTGGGTGCATTAAGCTCGCGGCTCGCGGCGGGTGATGATTTAAATGGCGCTGCGACTTTTGCAAGTAGGGCTGCTTCCATTTCCGTGCAGCGATATGGAGCCAGCACTTCGATGCCTACTTATGAGGAAGTGCATGGAATAATAAATTCTATCGTATGAAAAAATATAAACATTTTATTTTCGATTATGATGGCGTGTTATGTAATAGCTTACAAGTGGCGATTGAAGGTATAGACTTTGAGTTTCCCGAAGTAAAGTTCCGACCGAACGAAAAAAACCAAAAGTGTGAAAGTATTATTCAACAAATGCAAAACCGCCCGGACATCATTCAGGAAGATGCAAATCGGGCTTATTACAATCCCGTACACGATTATATCAATCTCCCTGCCATTGAACAGTTTGAAAGTGCAGAGCATTTTTACGCAACATTCTTTCACGAACTCGCCCATTCTACTGGACACCAAGACCGTCTTGCCAGACTTGCTATCACTAACCCCAAATGATTTTCGCAGCAAAGCTTACAGCGAAGAAGAACTCACCGCCGAAATAGCCGCCTCCTTCCTCTGCGCCCAAGTGGGTATTGATTACGATAACATCATGGAAAATTAAGCCGCTTACTTGCAAGGTTGGTTAAAAATACTCGAGAAAGGCAAGTTATTTATTTTCAAAACGGCTGCTGCTGCACAAAAAGCGACCGATTACATTTTCGGCAGGTAACGTTTCTAACACAAGTTAGACCTTGCAGTAAAAGCAGGGTCTAATTTTGTTGTTTAAACATCGGTTTCTGTTTTGACGAGTCCACCTTTTAGGGCGGACAACAGCGGAAAAAGAAAGATATTTGCTGACTGAAAAACAATCTTTATTTTTCAGTGGATTTCTCACTTGACAGTCTATGCCCCACATTCTAACCAACTTAAATATATGTGATACATAGCGATTAGTATTACGCCCACGATAAGGGCAATGAAAAGAATCAAATTAGGTTCTAATAGACTTCCGATAAGTTTAGTACGTTATTCAATGTTTTCGGTGTATTGAGTATCTAATCTTGAAAACATGGTATCCAACTGATTGGATTCTTCTCCTACTTTTACAAGCGAAATTTAGCGCATAAAAAAAGGTTACCCGGAATCCGGGCAACCTTTCGTAGTGCAATACCATTCGACTATTTACTGGAGTACTACCTTATAAGTGCTTACTCCATTGCCGCCTTTTATTTTTAAAATGTAAGTACCTTTTGAAAATCCGGTGCAATTTATAGTATGTAAGATTTGCGTGCTGTCAGATGCTTCCGTTTCGTTATACACTAGTTTGCCGCTTATATCAAACAGTTCAATCTGAAGCTTTCCTAGCTGCTGGTCTTCGGTTATCCTTACATTGAGGATGTTTGATACCGGATTTGGAAATAACTCGACACCCTTAATGGTGTTTTTTGGCGTTATTGCTATTGCCGGTTGCAAAGGGGCTATCCTTGAACCTGAGCCTGAACTGTACGGGAATAAAGCTGCGCCGCCCAAGGTGGCATTGCCACCGCCATTGGTATTGTATGACCATTTTACGGTCAAGGTCTGCCCCATGGACGCTGCCTTAAAGTTAATGGTATAGTTTGCCCGCAGGGAAGAGGAATTAACGTCGTTTACAGATTCATCCACTAGGTCCGGCGATGAAGCATCAGATAAGGAGGCGGTAAACCTGCCCTGCCCAGAAAATACGCCTGCATAAAGAATAAGCGTTTGAAGCGTGGTATCTGCAGGTACGGTTATCTGGTAGCCATTGCCCTGACCGGTAAGAAAGTTTCCGGAGGTGTTATTGCTGCTGCTGGCAGTAGGCGTACCATCCGTCCAACTCATCGCACGGGGGTCGCCGCTATAACTTCCAGGTGTGCCACCCGGTCCAAATGTGGTGAAGTTGCTAATTTTGCTTCCGCCAGTAGATTTGTGGTCGTACCCGGGCCAATGTGCCCAATCTGTTGTGCCAATAGTAGTAAGATTTACAGCAGCGGTCGAGGTATTAACCGTAAAGCTGAAAGGGTTAGGTGTAACGGTTACAGTTGTACTATCTGCAAAACTTCCATCCTGTGTGACTGCTCTTATTTTAGTAGTACCCGCCAATACACCCGTAACCACTCCCACATTGCTTACCGTTGCAATACTGGTGTTATCCGATGTCCAGGTTACCGTTTGGTTGGTGGCAGAAGCCGGTGTAATCGCGGCATTAATATTGATAGTAAGTCCTTCTCTCACGGTAGCTGGTTTGGGACTTAATGCTATACTGGATGCAGCAATCGTTGGGTTAGCTACTAAAGATGCTCCCTGCAAGGTTACATTACCACCAAAAGAGGTAAGCACCCATTTTACCGTTAAGGTTTGTCCTCTCGAAGCCGACTTAAACCTGACGGTGATGTTGTAATTAGTGGTGCTGCCATTGTCCGGGAAGGTTGTATCAATCAGGTCAGGCGATGAACCGTCTGATAAAGATGCAGTAAGTTTTGCCGTTCCGGAGAACAAACCACAATAAAGCGTTAATTGCTGGAAACTTGTATCAGCGGGTACGGTAATTTGATAGCCATTATTGATACCACCAATAGCAATACCGTCACTCAAATTGCTCCCGCTTGGTGTTGGTACACCATCCGTCCAATTCATCAAACGTGCAACGCCACTGAATGCAGTTGGTGAGCCGGAACCAACCACTGAAAAATTGCTGATTTTTTTACCGCCACTTACCTTGCGGTCATAACCGGGCCAATGCGCCCAGTCCGCAGTGCCTGCGGTCGTAAGATTGATGGCAGTATTAGAAGCAACGTATGCATAGGTAAACGGATTTTCCACAATGGTAAGCAACGAACTGTCTCTAAAATTTCCATCCTGGCTAGTGCCATAGACTTTCACCGTACCTACTACTTTGGTGGTCACCTCGCCAGAAATTAAATCTATGGTTGCTTTTGAAGTATCGGAAACGCTCCACAGTACCATCTTGTTGCTTGCGTTGGCAGGCGATACTGTTCCTGTGAAAGTAAATTTGCGACCTGCAGGCATCGTGTAGGGTTTTGGAGAAACGGTAATGCCGGTAACCGCAATAGTTGTCCCCACGGTGTTGCTCACGTATAGCGGCAGCGTTTTGCCGACAGCGCTGCAGTTAAACAAGGGCACACTGTCTCGTACTAATGTTTTTGTAACACCATTGATGGTTTCGTTTATCCAAGTGGTATATTGGGTACCTGTAAAAGCATTTTCTAACCCTATGGCGCTGAATTTTGAATCGGTAATTTTAAACATCGGCTGTGAGGTGCTTTGAGGCGCGGTAATATTATAGCTAAAAAACCCGCAGATTTCCGTTTTTCCACTGTTTTTTGTTTCAACTAAAGTGGCACCACCGTCTGCCGCCCATTCTGTTTTTAAACCCAGTATCCAAAGGTTGGTATTACTGTTAAGGATTTTTGTCCCATTTCGTCTTTCCGCATTCAACTGTCTTGCCCATACATTGCCTCCGTAAAACTCAAACCGACCAAAGGGGTTATGGGCAACATCCTCCAGAAACAAGTCGCCGGTACCAGGGTTTTTCCTTACACTCCATCCAGAATTTTTTAAGACAACTACCCTGGAGGAATTTTGAACCAAGTCAAAATTAGGATTAAAGAAAGTTGAAAACAAGCCATTAAAAACGACCGTATTATGTGTACCG